>DAOSWJ010000141.1:0-8095 GCA_035380005.1 Prolixibacteraceae bacterium
AAGCATCGACCAATACTTTTAACGGCTTTACCAATAACACCATGTTGAAGTATAAAAAGCAAATTGGTAACAATCATTTGTTTACTTCAACAACCGGTTTCAATATTATGACCAATAAGTTTCAATACGATTGGGGTATTGCAAAAAATGCACACGAAAACGATGAGTATCGAATGTTGGCCGATGGTATTGATAACCTGCGCGAAATTGGTGGCGAAAACCGTAATTGGAACTGGGCTTCGTTGTACGAAAAAGTTACTTATGCTTTTCAGGATCGTTACCTGTTATCGGGTACTGTTTCGCTCGATGCTTCGTCGCGCATAGGCAAAGATGCAATTAATACAATCAAACTTTTGGGCAACCCATTTGGATTGTTCTACTCAACAGGTTTGGGCTGGAGGGTCTCAAACGAAAGTTTCCTCGACGATATTGCATGGCTCGAAGAACTAAAAATCAGGGCTTCGTATGGCCGTACCGGTAACGACGATATTGGCGAGGCCAACGCTTCGAACTTCCTGCAAACAGTACATTACCGTTCTACCAGTGGTGTAATACCCGCTACAATACCTAACAATTACCTTAGTTACGAGACTGTTGACAAACTTAATACAGGTATCGATTTGGCTTTATTGGGTAACCGTGTAAGGGTTAATTTCGATTTATACAATACAAATGTTAGCAATATGCTGCTTTATATCCCGCTCGAAGCCTACATCGGTTACGATTTCAGGCCCGAAAACAACGGCAAAATGCAGAACCGAGGTTGGGACCTTTATGCATTTGTTCGCATAGTGAATTCACGCAATTTTAAATGGGATGTCGAAGCCACTTTATCGAGTGTGAACAATGAGGTTACCGAAATTGAAAACGATAAGTTTGTAACCACGCTCAACTCATACGAATTGGTGAATCAGGTTGGCGAAGCCGCAAATAGCTTTTACGGGTACAACTTTTTAGGGGTTTACCAAACTACCGAAGAGGCTCTGGCAGCAAATCTTGTGAACGATAAGGGAGTTGCTTACCGTGCCGGCGATGCTAAATACGAAGATGTTTCGGGGCCTGCAGGCACACCCGACGGAATGATCAACGATTTCGATAAAATGGTGATTGGAAACCCATTCCCCGAAATGATTGGGGGTTTAACCAATACATTCAAATACCGCAACTTTACTTTAAGTGCATTTGTGAATTTTGTTTCGGGTAACGAAGTTTTCAATTATTTGAGGTACAAAAACGAATCGATGACCGACTTACACAACCAAAGTACATATACATTAAACCGCTGGCAATACGAAGGGCAGCAAACCGATGTGCCCCGAGCTATGTGGAATGACCCGGTTGGTAACAGCGATTTCTCGACACGTTGGATCGAAGATGGTTCGTATCTTAGGCTGAAAAACGTTTCGTTAAGTTACCGTATTCCTAATGAATTTTTAGCGTTTAAATATGCCGAGTTTTATATTTCGGCTACAAACCTGCTAACCTTATCGAACTATTTGGGTTACGATCCCGAGTTCAGCAACTCGTTCAGTATTCTCGATCAGGGTATCGATTACGGGCAGTCGCCGCATCCAAGGCAATTCTTGGTAGGTATTAAAATTGGTTTATAACAAAAAAGCATACTTTATTATGAATAAGTTCATTAAAACGATAACCATAGTGCTTCCTGTTGTTTTTATGATGGGTACTTTTACCGCATGTGAAAACTTTTTTAATCCCGATCAGGACATCTACATTAACGAGGAGGATTTTTATACCGATTGGTATGAATACCGTTCGGCTGCTATGGGTTTATACTCGTTACAGCAAAATTTGGTTGAGCAGTTGGTCGTTTTGGGCGAATTGCGTGGCGATTTGCTTAGTGTAACACCTAATGCCGATGCAGATTTAATGGAAATATACAATTTCAATATCACAAAGAATAACAAATATGCTTCGCCCAAAAACTTTTTTAAGTTAATAGCTGCAACCAACCGTTTGTTAAATGTTCTTGAAAAAAATTACCCCGATGTGCTCGATCAGTCAAAAGCGGTGAACAATTACGACCGCCTTTACGGCGAAGCTTTAACCATGCGTGCTTGGGCCTATTTTAATGCAGTCCGTATTTATGGTAAAGTGCCAATGATCGATCAAAAGCTTTCAACTATTGAAGAAATAGAAGCATTTATTAATTCTCCGGGTTCGTATAAAATTTCTCCATATATTGAATATACGTTAAACGGTTACAACAACGATACAATACCTGAAAAAGAATTTGTTCTGGAAAAACAATTTTACGACACCGATCAAATTGTTAGGTACTTTACAGCCGAACTTGAGCAGAAAGTTAAAGCGGTTGGCGTAAACCATTACATCGACAACAACGATAACTCGTGGGAAGTAACCGTATGGAGCGAGTGGGGGTACAATACTCTTTTGGGGCACATGTATCTTACCATTGGCGATTTAACCCGTGCAGTTTACTTCTTCGAAAAAGTAGTGCTAAACGGCTCCGAAAATAACCGCTATCAGCTCGATAATGCCTTTGCCGGTTCTTTGTGGGGATCAATTTTTACAAATATCGACAGTCGTGAGCATATTTTTACCCTTTCGTTCAATAAAGCCAACCAGCAACAAAACAGTTTGCAAAAATTATTTGAACCATACGGGGCCAACGATTACATGCTTAAGCCTACTGCACGTGCAGTACACATGTGGGAAACCGAATGGCGTTCATATTCCATTTTGGTCGATTTTAATAACCTTGAAAACTCACGAACTATTTTTCCGGGAATACCAAGCGATTATTCCAGAGGTTATGGAATTTCTTATTTGTATTCAAAGAATAATGAATTCTTAATGGGGCTCGAATTTGAGAAAATGCTCGAATACAAAATGAACGAAGAGCAACGTAGTGTGGAGAGTATTATGGATGGTATGGATACCGTTGTTGTTAAATACTCCCAGGAAAAAGAAAGGTACGACCTCGATGCCAACTTTATAATTTACCGCGCAGGAGGTGTTAACTTGTATTTGGCCGAAGCATACAATTATTGGAGTTTCCCCGATTCGACTGGTGTTATGCGTTCGTACACCCAAAAAGGCCTTAATATAATCAACAACGGCAGTAATTATAATTCAACAATTACACGTAGCCAGCTTGGAGTACGCGGTCGTGTTGGTTTGCCCGAAATACTAATCCAGGACATCAAGTTTTTGTTCGATCCGTTTACCAACGAGGTTGTTGGTTGGCTCGATTTAACCGGAAACCTTGCCGGAAAAAGGCTTGAGTTCGAAAATGAAATTATGGATGAAAGGGCTCGTGAGTTAGCTTTCGAGGGCGAACGTTTCTACGACCTGATGCGTATCGCTTCTCGTCGTGGCGACCCTTCGTATTTGGCAAGTAAAGTAGCCGAAAAATACTCGGGTGCTCAAAAGGATCGCATTTATAATCTTTTGCTCGATCAAAATAATTGGTACATTAATTACTTTGAATAGTATTTGGAAAACAATAACTTAAGTGCCGGTCAGCAATTTTTTTTGTTGACCGGTATTTTTTTGGTAGGGTACATGCCGGATAATGCGGATAATAGGTGTAAACAGATTGTTAATCATTAAAATTTTAAAACCATGAGAACAAAAATCTTTGTATTGATTGCAGCATTGGCTTTGGCATTTGTAGCTTGTAACGATTCGGTAGTGGCTCCAACCGAAAATGATGAACTCATTCTTAAATCGGCCGAAATTGCCGAAAACGATATGATGGCAGAAAGTGTAGTTGACGAAATCGATTTTGAAGTTTCGTTTTTTGCCGATGCCGAAAGGTTACTCCGCCAACTGGCCAATTACAAGGGTAGTAAAAACCTTATGCATGGAAACATGGGCATGCGCTACAAGGGCGAAAATAATCCCAACGTTTCCATCGAAATCGGCGAACAAGAATACCCGATTACCATTACCATCGATTACGGTGATTCTACTACCCTTAAAAATGGCCGAGTAATAAGCGGTTTGGTAAGTATCGAAGTTTCGGCTCCTCGTACCACCGATGGCGCAACTCGTACAATTACTTATAGCAATTGTGTTATCGATTCGGTACAAATCGACGGTGTAACTGTCGAAACATTTAACACCGATGGAGAAACCAATCGTGTTGTAACCATTAGTACCAACGCAACTTTGGTGTTAGCCGATGGTACCGAACTTACTTACACCGGAAATCGGGTTCGCAATTGGCTGGTTGGTTTTGATACACCAATGGAACATTCCGACGACAAAATTGAAATTACAGGTAGCGTAAGTATTGAAAGCTCAAATGGTAATGTGTGGGCACGGGAAATCATTGAGCCATTGATCAAAGTAAGCGACTGCCGTCATCCGGTACAAGGTGTGGTTCAGTTTACCCAAAACGGAACCATTATCGCTACGTTGAACTATGGCAATGGCGAATGCGATAACCTGGCTATTTTAACCGTCGATGGCGAAGATGTGGAAATTGAACTGCAAGGCCGTAAGCCCGAAGCCAAAGTTGAAAAGTATCGCGAAAGAGCTAATAACAAACGTGGTGGAAAATAAAGTTTTGTAGTCATAAAGTCATTGGTCAATAAGTCATTGGGTTATGGCAATTAACCAATGACTTAATGACTTCTGACTCCTGACTAATAAGACTACTAACTTTAAACATTTTCTTTTAACTTTGGGTGAAAGAAAATTTAAGCACTTTGGAAAAGGAAACTTTTAAACTTTTATTCGATAAGTATTTCGACGACCTTAGGCGGTATTTGTTCTACCGATCGGGAAACGACGATTTAGCTACCGATTTAGCACAAGATACATTTTTGCGAATTTGGGAAAAACAAATCGATGTTGATCCGAAAACGGCCAAAGGGCTGCTGTTTAAAATTGCCAACGACCTTTTTATTTCACGTTACCGAAAAGAAAAAACAGCGTTCAACTTTTTCAACACTTTCGAACCCAATTCCAATAACTTAACACCCGAAGATGAAATCAATTATCAGCAATTAAAAGATGCTTATGAAACAGCTTTAAAAACAATGCCGGAGAAACAACGAACAGTTTTTTTGATGAACCGCATCGATGAACAAACTTACAAGGAGATAGCACAACAGCTCGACCTTAGTGTAAAAGCCATCGAGAAACGAATGAGTCAAGCACTCGATCATCTGAAAAAAAACCTGAAAACACAAATTACCCACTTAGTGCTTTTTATAATGGGCTTGGGTTTTAACCGGCACAAAATTTAAACAAATGAACAACAACAGCGCACATAACAATATCGACCATCAAAGCAAAGCCTTTTTTGCAGGCGGCACTTTCCGATGGAAAACCGACAAAGAACAGGTTTGGTCGGCTGTTGAAAAAGCAATGGCTCAAAAACCTGCCGGTCGCAGGCTCGTTTTGGGTATGCGCAGAAGCATTTTGGCGATGGCCGCGGTATTATTGTTGTTAATTGGGCTTGGCACGTTTATGAGGCTTTATACTGTGCGCATCGACAACCCTGTGGGGCAACACCTGATGGCCAACCTGCCCGATGGCTCTTCGGTTTACTTAAATGCCGATTCATACATAGAATATAACCCATACTGGTGGCAGCTTAAACGTCAGGTTAAGTTCGAAGGCGAAGCACTTTTCGAGGTTCAAAAAGGAAAAGCTTTTGAAGTGATATCGGTAAACGGACGTACCGAAGTATTGGGCACCAGTTTCAATATTTATGCTCGCGAAACCGATTACGCGGTAACCTGTTTAAGCGGAAGTGTAAAGGTTACAGCCCCCTCGAAAAACAGTGTTGTTTTGCAGCCGCAAAGTAAAGCTTCGGTTCAACCCGATGGACAAATTCAAGTACAACACAAAATTGAAACCCTGCCCGAAATATCGTGGAAAGACAATTATTTCCGTTTTACCGCTTCGCCCATAAACGAAGTTTTTCGCGAAATTGAACGCCAGTACGGCATTACCATAAAAACCGATATTGCTAAACAATCGCTTTATACTGGCAGTTTTAACCGAACAAACAGTATTGATCAGGTGATGGAAATTGTTTGTCCGCCAATGGGCTTAAGCTACCAAAAACAACCCGGTGGGTTTTATTTGATTACCCAAAACAATGAATGAGCAGAAAAATAAGCATATTACTCGTTTTTATTCTTTTGGCGCTTAGTACTTTTGCTCAACAGCAAACCATTAAAATCGATGCGCAAAACCTGCCGCTTAACGAGCTGATGGTACAGTTGCGCGATGTGCATAACATACAGCTTTCGTTCAATCACAATGAGCTTTCGAAATACACAGTTGCTCTTTCTCAACAGTTTGCTTCCCCCGACGAGGCCATCAATCAAATTTTTCTTGACCTCCCGTTTGATGTGAAAAAAAAAGGCGATGTATTCGTTATCGTTCTTCAAAAAAAGAAGAAAACCGATTTGCCCAAGCCAATAACGCATACCATTTCGGGACAGGTGGTTGAGGCCGGTTCGTTTGAACCGCTTCCCTTTTCGCACATACTAATTAACAATAACAGGCACCTGGTTTCCGATATAAACGGGGTTTTTAGTTATACCGCTTCTGCCGACAGTACATTCCATGTTCAGGTTTCACATTTGGGTTACTTTATTTTCGATACGCTGCTTTATTCGGGTGCAAAACCAAAATTGGAACTAAAATCTTCAATTTATGGTCTGTCTGAAATTAAGGTGCTCGACAATCTTGTTGCACGCGCAGCACTTATTGGCGATCAGCCCGGAAACATGAAAATTAACCATTCCATTGCCCGCTTTTTGCCCGGCCAAGGCGATAACTCTGTTTTTAACCTCATCAGGTTAATGCCCGGTATTCAGGCAGCCGGCGAGCAAAACTCCGATTTGGTAATTTGGGGCAGTTACGAGGGGCAAAGCCAAATTACTTTCGACGGTTTTACCCTTTTCGGCCTTAAAAATTACAACGATAACATTTCGGTTGTAAACCCGTTTGTGGTTAAAAATATTGAAGTTTTCAAAGGAGGCTACGATGCCCGTTTTGGTAACAGGGTAGGAGGAATTGTTAATATAACCGGCATTAACGGAACGCTTCGAAAACCTAGTTTTAGTTTCAACGTTAACACGGCAACAATCAATACTTTGGCCGAAATACCTTTTCGCAAAAAATCATCGTTGGTAGTGGCTTTACGGCACAGTTTTTACAACCTATACAACCCCGACGATTTCAATATTTTTGCTCCAACCCGGCCACAATTGATTAATAGTCGCTCTCAAAATACCACGCGAACTTCAATTACCGATGTTGATGTTTACCCCGACGATTATCTTTTCCGCGATTTAAATTTAAAATACACTATCAATTTCAACAACAACAGTCAACTTTTTGTAAGTGCATACGGTGGCGGCGACCGGTTTCGCTTAAGCGCACAAACCGAAGTGCAGTGGAAACCACGCGGCAGGGATGCCGGTTCGGGTACCATCCCCTTAAATGTGAATTATTCAAGTAGTGAACAAAATACGCAAAGGGGCTTTTCCATCAATTATGCATTCAAGCCACATAACAAAGTTCATTCTAATTTAATAATTGCCCATTCGGCTTATAATAAGCAGGTTGTTGATAGCGTTGAAATTGTATCGGCCAATTCTGGAATTGTAAGCAACCGCGACTTGTTATATACTTTGAACACAGCAAGAGAGAACGCCATTCGTTTCGAAAATACAATCAGTTTAAACAATGGCCATCAAATTGAAACAGGAAGTGGCTTTTTTGGCAACCGGGCATTAGTTGTTAACCAAATAACGCTACCCAATTTACCTGATATCGATCAAAGTACAGCGTTCAGAAATACCCGTTTGTTCTTTTATTTGAACGATATTTTACCACTTGGCTCTCGGCTTACATTACGATCTGGTGCCAGGGTCAACTGGGTGGTTTTGGCCCGAAGTTTATTTTTTGAGCCACGTATTAGTGTTGCTTACAAAATATCGACGGCTGTAAAAGCTCATGTAGCCTGGGGTATTTACAATCAATATGCATACAAAATGGCAACTGTTGATAAGGACAATAACTACACTTGGCTGTGGGTTACTGCCCGCGAACGCAATCAGGTTTTGGGTGCAACCCA
>DAOSWJ010000142.1:0-8048 GCA_035380005.1 Prolixibacteraceae bacterium
ACCTTTGTTGAATCCGGTTTCGCGGGCAAATATTTCAGCTAAAGTTCCATAAATAAGAAAACGGCGTGCCAATTCCTTTACCGAACCGCTAAAGCCTTTTTTCACTACTTCAACAGTTGATCCATCGAAGAAGGTGTCCATAATTTGAGTCAATTCGGCATCGCTTAATTTAGCAATGGCACTTAGGCCTTTTGCCAAAATTTCGCCGTGACTACGGTGTGATCCGAAAATAAAATCTTCAACAGTAAGCGTGTAAGCCATACCTACGGCAGCCGATTCTTGTCCGATTGACAAGTGAGCAGGGCCAGGGTGATTGTATGGAACACCGCTATATTCACCTGTTGTTTTGATGAGGTTGAGCATTGTTTCGAACTCGCGGATCACCACCATGTCGTGGTAAATGCGTTTCAGTTCGTCGTCGGTAAAGTTACCACGCTCATCCTTTACTGTCTTTTGATATTTGTTTACAGGAATTGGCTGGAAGTTTACTTCGCCTGGTTTCCTTACCTCTGTTGGATTAATAAATTGAATTTTTGGCATATCCTTGTATTTATTATTTGCTCTTTTTTTTAAAAGTCATTAGTTAATGGTCATTAGTCAATTGTAAAAAAAACTTAACAGTATTTAATGGCTATAGACCAATGACTGTTGACTATTTTCTAAAATGAAAACACCGTCTCTTTAAATATTTCTGAAACCGTTGGATGCGGGAACACTACTTCTTCTAGTTCTTTCAGAGTCATTTCGGCTTCGATGGCCATGCAGGCACCGTAAATCATTTCGCTTGAAGGATTTCCGAGCATGTGAACGCCCAGTACCTCGCCATATTTGGCACCAACCAAAACTTTACACAAACCGCTTCCACCTTCGTTTTCGGCCACAAAGCGTCCTGCGTAGGCCATGGGTAGCGATGCAATTTTATAGTCGATGCCCTTTGCCTTAGCTGCTTCCTCGGTTAAACCAACTCCTGAAATTTCGGGATTGGTATAAACTACGCCAGGGATGGCATTGTAGCGCATACGATCTTCGCGACCAGCAAGATTGTTCACCACCACTTCGCCCTCGCGACTAGCCGTGTGGGCCAACAACGAAAAACCCGTAACATCGCCTGCTGCATATACATTAGGAATGTTGGTGCGCATTTTCTCATCAACTTTGATACCCCCACGGAACAATTCTACCCCCAGGTTCTCGAGACCAAAGCCTTGCGTATGCGGACGGCGTCCAACGCTCACCAAAATCTTATCGCCAACAACAGATTGTTTTTGTCCGTCTTTTTCGAACACAACCTCGTTGCCCTTTATTTCGACCACCTTAGAAGAAAGGTTGAATTGAACACCCTTTTTGGCATACATGTCGCGGAGCATAGCGCTCATTTCAACATCCATTCCGGTAAGGATTTCGGGCAACATTTCGATAACAGTTACTTTTGTATCGAGAGAGTTGAAGAAGCTGGCAAACTCCATTCCTATAACACCTCCGCCGATGATAACCAAGCTTTCGGGCTTTTCTTTCAACGAAAGGATTTCGTGATTGGTAAGAATGACCTCACTGTTGCGATCCAAACCGGGGATTGGTGGAACAAACGCTTTGGAACCGGTACAGATCAGCAGATTCTTTGCTGTGAAAAGCTTACCATCGGCAGTAATTTTCACGCCTTCAGCAGTGCGGCTTTGGATGAATGCTTCACCTTTAACAACATCAACATGGTGCGATTTCATTTTTGAACCTACGCCACTTACCAACTTTTTCACCACTTTATTTTTGCGTGCCATCATTTTCGAAAAATCGAAGCTTACGCCAGTTGTTGACACACCGTATTTATCGGCATGAAGGGCATTGTCGTAAGTTTTAGCACTGTACAATAAGGTTTTGGTAGGTATGCACCCCTCATTGAGGCAAACGCCACCCAGTTCCTTCTTTTCGAAAAGAATTACTTTAAGGCCTTTAGCCCCGGCACGCTCGGCAGCTACATAGCCGGCCGGACCGGCACCTATGATTGCTAAATCGAAACCTACCACCCCTAAATCCCCTAAAGGGGACTTTTGAGTGTCTGCGTTATTGATATTTTCGTTCATTTATGTTGCTTTCTTGTATTCATTTATTAAATGTTCAACCCTACATGTCTTGTAGTCACAAAGAACCCCCTTTAGGGGGCAGGGGGTAGGTCTATTTCCAAATTTTCTATCTCTATCGCCACCTGCTTTACAAACCTTGTTGCTTCGCCGCCATCGAGGGCGCGGTGGTCGTAGGTGAGGCTGAGGCCAAGGTAAGGCACAAAGCCGTAAACTCCATCGCCCAAGTCTTTGGGGCGGGGCACAATGGTGTTCACACCCAAAATAGCTACCTGCGGCAGATTAATTACCGGGGTGAATATTTCGACACCGTAGTTGCCCAAGTTCGAAACGGTAAACGAAGCGGCATCGCTGGCCAACAATTCAGGGTTGATACTTCCTTTACGACAAGCAGCAGCTACTTCCTTGAACTGGTTCGAAAGACCTTGAATGGTGAGATCGTCGGCATTTTTAATAACCGGAACCATCAAACCACGTTCGGTATCAACGGCCAGGCCAAAGTGTACTTTATTGAATAGCTTCATGCCATCGCCCATAAAATGCGCGTTCACCTGCGGGAATTTCTTCAGTGCTTTGATGGTGGCATAGCAAATCATGTCGTTCAGTGTAATGTTTGCTGAAGCTCCATTTTCGAATGCAGCTTTTGCTTTTTTACGCAAAGCCAGAATATTACGTGCATCGGCACCCAAGTGGTGGGTAAGCTGCGCTGAGTTTTGCAACGAAGCGTGCATAGCTTTGGCAATAAGCTTGCGCATGTTCGAAATGGGTTTCATTTCGAAATCGGTTCCGTAAACCGGGTTTTTACTGGTAAGATCGGCAGCTGTTATGCTTTGTGCTAAACCTGTTGCCTTAGCAGCATGCAAACTTGGATCTTCCTGTGCAATTTTTTTCGCTAAAGGAGTTAGTTTTGGTGCAGCTTCGGCAGCAGCCAACACATCGCGCTCAATTACACGGCCACCGGGGCCCGAACCAGCAAGTGCAGCAGCATCAACACCTTTGTTTTCAGCTTGCATTTTGGCGCGGGGCGAGATAAAAACTCCTCCATCCCGATAGCTATCGGGATCCCCTAAAGGGGTGACTTTTGGCTCAGTACCAATTTTTGAAGGCTGTTCATTGGACTCAGTTTGGATTCCCGGCAGCTCTACATTTAATTCTTCGACATTATGCACGGCAGTTTCACCACAAGGACGGAATTCATCTACACTCTCGCCTTCGGCACCCAGTACCATTACGTTGGTTAGTACAGGAACTTCGTCGCCCTCGTCAAAAAAAGTTTCAAGCACAACTCCATCTTCGGGAGCTTCTTCTTCAAAAGAAGCTTTATCGGTTTCGTAGGCAAACAAAATATCACCTTTTGAAACTCTGTCTCCCTTTTTTTTCATTTCGGTGATAATGCAACTCTCGACCGATTGCCCTTGCTTGGGCATTATAATTACTGTAGCCATTTGCTTTTAAAATAAATATTTGTGCAAAGCTATAAAAAGCCACTTGTATATACAAGTTAATTGTGTGTTAATTTTTGATTTTCAGAAAAACAATTAACATTTTTGCTTTAAAATACTGATGGTATAGCAACAAAGTGACTAAAGAAATATTTGTAAACACATGTTATACAATTACAATTACATAAAATTGTTGATTTTAGAATTATTCCTTATTTTTGGAACATCAATAATTCATCCAAAATGAATTCAAGAGAATTACCTTTACACAAAAAAGTTTACGAACAATTACGTAAACACATCTCGAATGGTGTTTACAAGGAGGGCGATTTGCTCCCATCGGAGAATGAACTATGCAGCTTGCATGGAGCTACCCGCCCAACCATACGTAAAGCACTTGACCGACTGAGCACCGAGGGTTTTATAATGAAACAACAAGGCAAAGGCAGCATTGTAAAGGGAACGCCTAAAGGCATAGGCATTTTGTCGCTTACTGGCACAACAACAGCAGTTGGGAGCGAAAAACTACTTACCCGAATTGTTACCAAACCCGAAATAAGAGCTTGGGAAAAAGCTTTTTCGTTCGAAATTTCGGATTTGGAAAAAGAGCTGGGCTGCATTTTTTTCGAACGTTTACGGTTGATCAATAACAAACCTGTTTTTTTTGATACAACCATGATCCCCAATATTAACCTGCCCCGATTCACCCAACGCAACCTCGAAAACCAATCGTTGTTTAATATTTTGCGCGAAAACTATGATATAGAAGTTAGTGGTGGGGAACAAAAAATTCAAGCCATTTTGGCCGATGAATATATGCAACAATTTTTCGAAATCCCCGATGGATCGCCAATACTCCAGCTCGACCGAAAAATATCGACCAATAAGCCCGATTTCTATTTTTACAGCCAGGTACTTTGCAACTCGAGAGAATATAGTTTGGTAGGGACGTTTTGATTACACTCTCAAAAATCACCCCCAGGGACCCTTCCCTTTATAAAATTAATCATACATTTGTTTTCGTAAGTAAATCTTTAAATTCATGAAAACAAATTCCCTCGTATTTATTGTTTTTACTACTCATTTAATTATTTTTTCAACTATTTTAGTTGGACAAGTTATTGAACATCCTCAAATTCCCGAATACGACGAAGAAGTTATTAAGGCAGAATTAATTGAGCGACTATTAACTAACGAGAATTTAATCTCTGGCTACACAGAGCGTTATGGCTTTTATTCTGAAGACGAAATACGATCAGTAGAATTTGGTAAACCAATGGCATTATACGATATTCCCGATGATCTTATCATAAACAATTATCAGCAAAATAAATTTGAGATGTTATTCTTAGATTTATGGGTGATCCCCTTAATTGTGAACGACCAAATACGAAGTCTTGCATTCTTAACCAACAAAGATGGTAAGGTTGTACTACACGGTTTCGGATCAAAAAATATTGCTGATGAATTATCCGAAATAAATACTTTTGATTATTGCGATGACAATCAAGGCTTACTGGTTGCAGTATCTCGTGGAAGCAAATTTTTGATTAAAGATGGAGACAATGATTCAGCTTTTTATCCCCTTGGTTATACTGGGTTAGTGCTAAAAATTGAAAACATAGATTTTATCTACGGTAATTCGCTCATTTGTATTTTTTATTCAAAATTAACAGGGGATCAAGTTTGTGAAACAGAAATTGCAAACTATACCAATTTAAATTCGATTAAAATATTGAATACGAACACCCCAATGCTAATAACAATTTTCAACAATAATGAATCAAAGGGACTACTTTCATTTTATACACCTGAAGGTAAAATTGTAACTAAGATTATGATATCAAATAAAGAAACTCAATTACAAATTACCCAAAGTGGTTTGTTTATCTACATTTTCGAAACGGAAAAAGGGGAAGTGCAAAACGGAAAAGTGTTGATTAAACAATAAAAACTGAATTTGCGCATATATAATCTTTTGACTTAATGCTCCAAAGCCTTGACTTGGGTATAGCGGTCTAACTTTGTGTGAAAATTAAAATCAAACTTTAGCAAAAGATCCATGCACTTTGCAATTCATAATTTACTGAGCATTTAATACAAGTTTAAATAGAGCATATACCTATAAATCCACGTAATCAGATAATACATTACTTTTCATTCATTCATATAATTGTACGTATTGCATTATTTTAACAATTGGCACAAATTATATCAAAAAAACAAGCTTCGTTTTCAGCATTCAAAAAACGGACTATTTTTGCGCCTCATTAAAAAATAGTTTAGATGATTTCGGCTGATGGTTTAACGGTAGAGTTTGGCGGCACAACGCTTTTTCAGGACATTTCGTTTGTGATTAACGAGAAAGACCGCATTGCATTAATGGGGAAAAATGGCGCTGGTAAATCGACCCTGCTAAAAATTATTGCAGGAGTAAAAGCACCCAATCGTGGCCGCATTTCGGCACCGGCCGATGCTGTAATTGCTTACCTGCCCCAACACCTGATGACCGAAGACGGACGTACGGTTTTTGAAGAAGCATCGCAGGCCTTCGCGCACATTTTCGAAATGAGCAAAAAAATCGAAAGCCTCAACAATGAACTTACTACCCGTACCGATTACGAATCGGAGAGTTATTACCAACTTATTGAAGAGGTTTCGGCTTTAAGTGAGAAATTTTATTCCATTGAAGAAATCAACTACGATGCCGAAGTTGAAAAGATTTTAAAAGGCTTAGGCTTCGAACGCAGCGATTTTACCCGCCCAACCAGTGAGTTCAGTGGTGGATGGCGCATGCGCATTGAGCTGGCAAAAATATTGCTCAAAAAGCCCGACCTAATTCTGCTCGATGAGCCCACCAATCACCTCGATATTGAATCGGTACAATGGCTCGAAGATTTTTTGGTGAACACGGCAAAAGCAGTAATACTTATTTCGCACGACCGGGCTTTTGTCGATAATGTGACCAACCGCACCGTTGAGGTAACCATGGGGCGCATTTACGATTACAAGGTGAATTTTACGCAATACCAACTTTTACGAGCCGAGCGACGTATTCACCAGCAAAAAGCATACGATGAGCAACAAAAAATGATTGCCGACAACAAAGATTTTATTGAACGTTTTAAGGGTACTTACTCGAAAACCAACCAGGTGCAATCGCGAGTGCGCATGCTCGATAAACTGGAATTGGTTGAAGTAGATGAAGAAGATTCGTCGGCTTTGAAATTGCGATTTCCGGCGTCGCCCCGTTCGGGCAGTTACCCTGTAATTGTTAACGAGGTATCGAAAAGCTACGACAACCACTTGGTTTTTAAAAACGCATCGCTCACCATTGAACGTGGCGAAAAAGTGGCTTTTGTGGGTCGTAACGGCGAAGGTAAATCTACCTTGGTGAAGGCAATTATGAACGAGATTGATTTTGAAGGCACCCTACAGCTGGGCCATAACGTTATGATTGGCTACTTTGCCCAAAACGAAGCTTCGCTGCTCGACGAAGAGCTTTCGGTTTTTCAAACCATCGACGATGTAGCGGTTGGGGAAATACGCACCAAAATTAAAGACCTGCTTGGCGCATTCATGTTCAGTGGCGACGACATCAACAAAAAAGTTAAAGTACTATCGGGTGGTGAGCGTACCCGTTTGGCAATGATAAAATTGCTGCTCGAACCCGTAAACCTGCTCATCCTCGATGAGCCTACCAACCACCTCGACATGAGAACTAAAGACATTCTGAAAGAAGCCCTTATTGCTTTCGACGGTACACTTATAGTGGTATCGCACGACCGCGACTTCCTCGACGGATTGGTTCATAAAGTTTACGAATTCGGGCAACAACGTGTAAAAGAACATTTGGGCGATATTTACAGCTTTTTGGCCAAAAAGAAAATGGAAAACCTAAGGGAAATTGAGCGAAAAAACTAACAATACTTCATTTTACATCAATTGCTTCCGGCCAGCCTTCTTTGTTCCATTTTAATTCATGAATGATCAGCTTTGGCTTTCCTTTGTCGAGTTTATCGTAGGCATGACTGAACATGATATCTTTTCCGTTGAAATTGTACACCGAATTGTGCCCTATTCCGTAGTAATTCTCATCGCCTTTAACCACCAGCGTACCACCGCTTAAATTCAGGGGCACACCATCCTTATCGACATAAGGTCCAACGGCCGATTTCGACCTGCCTACCCTCACATTGTAGGTACTGCGCTCGGCACGGCAACATAAATCGAACGACACGAAGAGGTAGTAATAATCGTTCTTCTTATAAATAAAAGGTGCTTCGATAGCGGCATTGCCCGGGTCGGTTTCATCGAGTTCGAAATCGCGTTGACGGGCAGCTATGGTATGCCATTGCTGAGGTTCGGCAAGTGAAATCAAGTTTTCATTCAACTTCACCAACTTCAAACCGTTCCAAAACGAACCAAAGGCCAACCAAGGTTCATCATTTTCATCTAAAATCAGGTTCGGATCAATGGCATTCCACATATCGCGGCCGGGCACCGAGTTGATTATTGGCCCATGATCGGT
>DAOSWJ010000143.1:0-7997 GCA_035380005.1 Prolixibacteraceae bacterium
TTTATTGTCGGCCATGCTTTTTAGGCTATCGCAACACCCGCTAACTAAAATGTTTGCTGTTGTTTGGGTTGGGTTATAGTCAATAAGGCCACGTTGCATCGTTGACCATTCAAGCAGGTTGCTTAACAGATCGAAAATATTGCTTGTCGATTTTTTTAGGTTGTCGGCAAGTTCTTTGATTTCTTCTTTTGTCATGGTGTGAATCAGTTCCGACATAATTTCGCTTAATCCAAGCATTGCACTCAGAGGGCCTCGCAGGTCGTGTGCTATAATTGAAAAGAATTTATCTTTTTCGGCATTGATTCGTTCAAGCTCAAGGTTTTTTAGTTTTATTGATTTTTGTTGGATCTTACTTGCTGTAATATCTTCTTTAACTGCTACATAATGGGTTATTTTGTTGTCGCTATCTTTTATTGAACTAATTGAAGCCATTTCCCAGAACAATTCGCCATTTTTGGTTTTGTTAAGCATTTCGCCTTTCCATTCTTTACCTGATACTATAGTGTTCCACATTTGCTTATAAAATTCGGGAGGGGTTTGTCCCGATTGAAGAATTCGAGGGTTTTTTCCAAGTACTTCGTCGAAGGAATAGCCGGTTCTTTCAGTAAATTTGGGGTTTACGTATTCAATATTTGCTTTTGGGTCGGTAATTAAAATGGTTGCCGAGCTGTGTTCAATAGCCTGCTTAAGCTTTAAAGCTTCGGCTTCAATTTTCTTCCTCTGCGTTATGTCGTGAAAATTTACCAGAATCCCTTGGATAACCGGGTCGTTAGTGAGGTTGGTGCCAATAAGTTCAACAGTTCGGTAATCGCCGTTTTTATGCTTTAATCGTAACTCAATGGGTTGTGGAATACCGGTTTCTATCAAGGTATTTTCGAAAGCTTTTCGAATTTCGGATAAGTCGTTATTGTGCACAAACCAATCGAAGGCTTTGTTGTAAACATCTTCGGTCATCCATCCTAAAATACGCGATACATTTGGGCTAATATATTTTATTTCTCCATTAGAATCGATAATAATAATCACGTCGGATATGCCCGAAATCATTTGTTTTTGCTTTAGCTCATTGTTTAAAAGCTCTTCTTCGGCACGTATTTTCTCAATTACCAGGCCTGCTTGGTTCGAAAATGTTTCAACAAGTTTAGTGTTTCGTATTGATTTGTTTTGTTTAAAGAATAGCGTAAAATCACCTATTGCACTTGTATTCCTGTATATTTTGATTACATATACATTTTGTATTTCAAATTGTTGCTCAATCAACTCAACAATTTCGGGAGTTAAAACTTGTTGGATTAATGCCGATATAGATTCAAATTTTGTTATTATTTTATTTTCTAATGCATTTTCACGTTTTTGGTCGAATTTCCATTTTAAACCAATAATGCTTTTGCCCAATAATGCTTCTGCTTTTTTAATTCCTTCGGCCTTGCCTGAAACTGCTATTGTCGAAAATGTGTAATTTTTTTCCGATGAATAAACGTTTAATGCCGAGTATTCGGCACCGCTAATGCTATTAATAGTATTGGTTAATATTTTATAATCGAATGTGTTAATGTCGGCTTCGAGTAATTTGGTCGATACCTGGGCAATTAGGTCGAGTGCTTGGTTCTCAAGTATATAATCGCTAATATCTTGAAATACACCAATAATAATTGGGCTGTTTTCAAGTATTTTCCCTTTAATATTTACCCATTTTGTGTTGCCTTTGGCGGTTATTATCTTTAGGTCTAAATCGTAGGGGATTGCTTCTTCAATTATTTTACGAACAGCGTCTTTAAAAATTTTGCGGTGTTCGGGTATATAAAAGTTTGTTGCCTTTTCAATTGTTGGTTCAAAATAATCATCCGATTCGAGTATCTCATATATCTCTTTCGAATAAAAAAGTTTTTGGTCGGTTTTGTTGTATTTCCAACCACCAATTTTTGCTAAACTATTGTATTCAGAATTTAAATTTCCCATTACAAATTTTCGATAAGCTTGGGTAATTTAAGAAAATATTTTGTTATAGATGTTAGTTTGATTTTCAATTGCAAAAAAAATTAGTTGCTGTTGTTTTCAATCTGTTGTTCGGGTTGATTCAATTCGAATTTAATTTTTGAAATTTTGGTTGAAAAGAAAAAGATGTAAACTGCAAAAGCAAATGCAATAAAAACCAGTGGTTTGAAATGCTTTTTTCGGATAAAACGCACAATTAAGCTTATTAACGCCAATATTCCGGCAATACCAAAAAGCGTAAGCATTTTTATTACCATTTCGATATGCTGTTGATTGACACCTTGCGCTAATGGCGAAGGAATAACATTGGCTGTTAAAACAATTATGGCCAAAATGCCGTTTAGCAACAAAATAATTTCACCAATGGTTGTGAAAATTGATTTACGTTCGATCCAGCCAAAAAGGTAGAGCGACAAACTGCCAAATAGTAGATATTGGGGTACGGTTCGGAGCATTACTTCCAATTGATCGATGGAAATCATTTTAATTAGTTTTAAAATTTGTTCAAAAATAAGATAAAATACTTCAGAAATTCTTTTTAATCTAGTTTAAAAATATTGAATTTTGTGGCAAATAATAAAATTGAACGAAATGACCATTTATAATAAAATACTTCTGGGCTTATTGGTAATCTTATCTTTTTCATGTAAGCAAAAGGTAAAAGTAGAGCCTCCCTATACCTTAATGTTTTACAATGTCGAAAATTTGTTCGATACTGTTAGCAATCCGAATAAACTCGATTACGATTTTTTGCCCGACACACCAAAGGAATGGAACAGCGAAAAATATTTTAAAAAGCTTAAAGATTTATCGAAGGTTATTGCAGCCGTCGATTCGTCAAATTTACCTGTTATTGTTGGTGTTTGCGAGGTGGAAAACGATGTTGTTTTAAACGATTTGGTCAATCAGCCACGCCTTAAACCTGCAAATTACCAAGTGGTATGGACTGAAGGCCCCGATGTAAGGGGGATCGATTGTGCTTTGCTTTATAATCCTTCGGTTTTTACTCTGGTTGGTTTTGAACCGCTAAGGGTTAACGACCCCGACGACTACAACTTTATTACCCGCGATGTTTTGTATGTTGAAGGGCTTATGGCCGGCGAAACCTTTCATATTTTTGTCAACCATTGGCCTTCGCGCAGGGGAGGTGCAGATGACAGTGCCCCGAAGCGGATTTTAGCTGCCAATGTTGTCAGAAAAAAGGTTGACCAAATTTTAAGTGCTACCAATCAGGCAAACATTATTATTATGGGCGATATGAACGACGAACCTGCCGATATGAGCTTGACAGATATTTTGGTTGCACTTCCAAATACCACTGTGCCTGAGAATCATCACTTGGTGAACCTTATGTACGACGAATTTGAAGCCGATGAAGGCTCTTACAGTTATCGTGGTACTTGGGATATGATTGATAACCTGATTGTTTCGGGTTTTTTGATCAACAAAAACAAAGGTTTAAGTACCCAACTCGATAATGGCAAAATATTTCACCAGCCATTTATGGAATATGTAAACAATAGGGGCGAAGTATCGCCAAACCGCACTTATGGCCGAAGCTATTTTGGCGGAATTAGTGATCATTTCCCGGTTTATTTAACGCTCGATTTAAAATGAAAATCGCTGTCTTTAAAAATCCGTTTTAGCCAGTATGCATAGTAAATTTTAACTGGAATTTTTTGGTTGATCAATGCAAGGGTTTCACCCAACTGAGCTTTAATCATAGTGTTTTCAAGCACCAGCTCGTAGGTTTTCGACTGATCTCCTTTGTTAATGGTGAGATAATTCATGCAACCTTGTGGGTTTCCCCTCATTTTAAACGAATACAATTCAAATTTGATACTGTCGATGGTTTTGATTTCAATATTTTCCTGTACTTCGTCGTTTACCAAATAGCGAATCTCGTTTTCATCAATCTCAATTGAGCCAAGTCTTTTTGCCGATTTAGCCAAGTTGCTTGTAATCATTGATGTAACAAATACCAATAAAGCCAATACTAGAACAACAGGCTGAATAATGCTTTCGTAGTTTTTATTCATGTACTCATTTATTGGCGACGAATCGCCCCAAATTTTAAATACAAGGCTTAAAACAAACAGCATTATACAAATTGCTATAAAGTTGAATATTTTGTAGAAAAGTGTTTTTCTGATGTTTTTTGATTTTACTACTTCGGTTCTGAACATGATGTTTAATTTAAATGGTTTATTTCTGAGTATTCCTTAAAAACATTACTAATAAATAATTGATATTGCTGCAAATATAAAAAAATGAGGACTTTGATGTAAAGTCCTCATTGTATTATTGAAAGAATTTTATTCAAAATTATTCAAAAACATTGGCAATTTGAGTAGTTGAATATTTGCCTTCGTCGAGTTTTTTGCGAACTTCGGTAAAAGCTTTAATCGTATAGTCAACGTCTTCGAGTGAGTGAACTGCAGTTGGAATTATCCTGAGCAATAATTCACCTTTAGGAATAACAGGGTAAATTACAATTGAGCAAAATACATTGTAGTTTTCGCGCAAGTCCATTACCACATTGGTTGCTTCGGCAACGCCACCTTTAAGGTAAACAGGAGTAACTGGTGAGTTACTTTTGCCCAGGTCGAAACCTTGTGCTTTCAGCCCGTTTTGTAAATGGTTAACTACTTTCCAAAGGTTTTCGCGAAGCTCGGGTCTTGTTTTGAGCAGTTCGAGCCTTTTTAAAGCACCAATAACCATAGGCATTGGCAACGATTTTGCAAATGTTTGCGAACGCATGTTATAGCGTAAGAAATTTACAATGTCTTCGTCGCCTGCAATAAATGCACCAATACCGGCCATTGCTTTAGCAAATGTTGAAAAGTATAAGTCAATCTGATCCTGAACACCAAAGTATTCTCCGGTTCCGGCACCAGTAGCACCCATTGTTCCAAAACCATGTGCATCGTCAACCAACAGCCTGAATTCGTATTTTTCTTTTAAAGCAACAATTTGGTCGAGTTCACCAAGGTCGCCTGCCATTCCAAACACACCTTCGGTAATAACCAAAATGCCTCCACCATTTTCTTTAGCAAGTTTAGTGGCGAATTGAAGCATCTTTTCGCATTTCTCCAAGTTATTGTGTTGAAAAACAAAGCTTTTTCCACCTTTTGCTTTGTGTAGGAAAATTCCATCCATGATACAAGCGTGGCTTTCGGAGTCGTAAACAATAACATCTTTACGGCTGACAATTGAATCGATAATGGAAACCATACCTTGGTATCCAAAATTGAGCAGAAAAGCATCTTCTTTTCCTACGAAACTAGCCAATTGGTTTTCCAGCTCTTCGTGTTTGCTGGTTTGCCCCGACATCATACGGGCTCCCATTGGGTAAGCCATTCCGTATTCTTCGGCTGCTTTGGCATCAGCTTCGCGTACTTCGGGTTGGTTAGCCAATCCTAAGTAGTTGTTTAAACTCCAGGTTAAAACTTCTTTGCCCCTGAATTTCATGCGGGGTTGTATTTCACCTTCGAGCTTAGGGAACATGAAGTAACCATGTGCCTGTTTTTGGTATTGGCCAAGTTCTCCTTTGTTAGTTTTGATTTTGTCAAAAATATCCATTGCTGTGTTATTTATTAAACGATGCAAATGTAGAATTTTTCACTCGGTTTCCAAATAATGTTAAAATACAATAAATAATTTCAAACAAGCATCATATTTCTTTAATTTGCAGGTTTCTTTATTAATCAGAAAAGTTTACTTTTGCACAACATTTTTAGCTATGGAAAAAAAGTGGTTCTTCTTATTGATTTTTAGCCTTTTCTTGTTTTCGTGCAGCGATTTCAACAAAGTGGTGAAAAGTACCGATTACGAATACAAGTATAAAAAGGCTCAGGAATACTACAGCTCGGGCGATTATACCAGGGCTAATACCTTGTTCCAGGACCTGGTGCACGTGTACAGGGGAACCTCGCGTGGCGACGAATTGTATTACACTTATGGTCAAAGTTTATTCAAACAAAGCGATTATATTCTTGCAGGTCATTATTTTAAAAGCATAATTGACCAATATCCGCGAAGTAAATATGCCGAAGAAGCACAGTTTATGGTGGGGTATTGTTTTTTCAAAGATTCGCCTAGTGCAAAACTCGATCAGGATGTTTCGCGAAAAGCAATTGACGCTTTGTTGTTGTTTATAAATGTTTATCCTTACAGCGATAAAGTACAGGAAGCTAATTTGTTAATTGATGAGCTTCACGAAAAAATTGCTTACAAAGCATACGTAAATGCTAAATTGTATTACGATATGGGCTATTTTAAAGCCGCTGTAATATCGTTGGGCAATTGCTTAAACGATTATCCCGACTCGAAATACCGCGAAGAGCTTAGGTATTTGTTGTTCAAAGCAAAATATAATTTGGCTGTAAACAGTGTTGAAGATAAAAAAAGAGAACGCTTGAACGATGCACGCGACGAATATTTTAACTTTGTTGACGAGTTTCCCGAAAGCAAACATACACGCGAAGTTAACCGCGATTTTAAACAAGTATCGCAGTTGCTTGGTTATACCGATAATGATGAAATAAGTACAATAAAATAAGATATGGATTACAAAAAAACAAAAGCAGCAAACAACACGGTTCCTCGCGACTTTGAAAAGTTGACCGAAGAAACCAACAATATTTACGAAACAGTAATGATTTTGGCAAAACGTTCGAACCAGATTTCATCTGAGTTAAAAGAAGAACTGAACCAGAAACTTTCAGAGTTTGCTTCGTACACCGATAACCTTGAGGAAATTTTCGAAAACCGCGAACAAATCGAAATCTCTAAGTTTTACGAACGTTTACCAAAACCAGCATTAATTGCTACCCAAGAATTTGTCGAAGGGCGTATTTATCATCGTAACCCGATGAAAGACAGTAGTAAAACTAAATTTTAAGAATTTACCTTCATTTTAAATGAGGTTAAAAAACAAACATATTGTTTTGGGCATAACCGGAAGTATAGCTGCTTATAAGGCAGCTACACTTTTAAGGGGGCTAGTGAAAGAGGGTGCCGAAGTTCAGGTGGTGATTACTCCGGCAGGAAAAGAATTTATTACCCCTGTAACCCTTTCAGCTTTGTCGAACAAACCGGTAGTAAGTGAGTTTTTTGGCGCTAACGATGGTACTTGGCATAGTCATGTCGATTTGGGTTTGTGGGCCGATTTGATGCTTATTGCACCGGCAACAGCTTCGTCGATGGCAAAAATGGCCAATGGGGTAGCCGATAATATGCTCATAACTACTTATATGTCGATGAAATGTCCGGTGATGATTGCACCGGCCATGGATCTCGACATGTTTAACCACCCTGCCAACCGTCGAAACATGGATACCCTAAAATCGTACGGCAATATTATTATTGAGCCTGCCTGTGGAGAGCTGGCAAGTGGTTTGGTTGGAAAGGGGCGTATGCAGGAACCCGAAAATATTTTGGAAGAGGTTGTTGCTTTTTTCTCAAAAAAAAAAGCTCTAACGGGTAAAACATTTTTGCTTAGCGCCGGTCCAACCTACGAAAAAATTGATCCTGTAAGGTTTATTGGAAATTATTCATCGGGTAAAATGGGTTATGCCATTGCCGAAGAGCTTGCTCAACAAGGCGCCAAGGTAATTCTTGTTTCGGGTCCTGTAAATATACAGCCCATTCATCAAAATATCCAAAAATTCGATGTAGAGTCGGCCTTGGAAATGTACGAGCAGTGCCTTATGCATTTTTCACAATCCGATGGCGCTATAATGTGTGCTGCTGTAGCCGATTACCGCCCTGTGAACCAATTGACGGAAAAGGTAAAACGTAAAGGGCAAAATTTGAACATCGAGTTACAGGCAAACCCCGATATTGCGGCAGCTTTGGGCGAACAAAAACGAAACGATCAGCTTTTGGCGGGCTTCGCGCTCGAAACCAACAACGAATTATTTAACGCTTCGGAAAAGCTCATTAAAAAGAACCTCGATTTTATTGTGCTCAACTCATTGAACGACAAAGGAGCAGGTTTT
>DAOSWJ010000144.1:0-7996 GCA_035380005.1 Prolixibacteraceae bacterium
CAAACCTGCGCATTGTCGTAATAAGCCAAACGTTTCGAATCAATGTATTCGCGTACGGCGTCTTTTCCCTGTGCTTCAATTTCAGAAGGCACAACAAGCTCATCAATTGGGCGGCCTTTTTGTTGTTCTTTGTCGAACCATGTATTGTACAAACGGATAAAAATCCATTGTGTCCATTTAAAATAGGCGGGGTCGGTGGTGTTAATTTCGCGGTCCCAATCGTAACTCAAGCCCAGCGATTGTATTTGACGACGGAAATTGTCGCAGTTTTTTTGTGTGGTAATGGCTGGGTGGGTGCCGGTTTGAATAGCGTATTGCTCGGCAGGTAAGCCAAAAGCATCCCATCCCATGGGGTGGAGCACGTTAAACCCTTTGGCGCGTTTGTAACGGCAAATAATATCGGTGGCAGTATATCCCTCGGGATGCCCTACATGCAAGCCAGCTCCCGAAGGATAAGGAAACATGTCGAGACAGTAGAATTTGGGTTTTGAGGTGTCGGCCTCACTGGCAAAAACTTTATTGTCGAGCCAGTACTTTTGCCATTTTTTTTCGTACTCTGAAAAATTGAAATTCATTTTATTTGAAAATAAAGGGTTTAACATTTCGAGGCGCAAAAATAGGAAAAAGTTGGATGACACCTTAAAAAACTTGCTTTAAAAAATAAGTTTGAAGGATAGTTTTGCTTAATTATAAGTTATTTCTGCATGTGAACGTCCATTTGTGGGAACGGAATGTTCAGTTTATACTGGCTGAAGCGTTTGTAAACTTTTTCGTTCATGTCGAAAAATACGCCCCAATAATCGGGAGCGTTCACCCAAACCCTTACAGCAAAAACCACTGCACTGTCGGCCAATTCCGATAGCCCTATAAAATGTGCCGGATCTTTCAGTATTCGTTCGTCTTCGTTAATAAAATCGTTAATGGCTTTTTTGAAGTTCTCCATATCATCGCCATAAGCTATGCCAAATTTGAAATCGACCCTGCGCAAAGGTTCTTTCGAAAAATTTGTCATCGATCCGGTCGATAAGGGGCCATTGGGGATAATAATCACTTTGTTATCGACTGTATTTAAAACAGTAGTAAAAATGCTGATTTCTTTAACTGTTCCCATGTGTCCTTGCGCATCGATAAAATCGCCTACTTTAAATGGTTTGAATATTAGAATGATAACACCACCGGCAAAGTTTTGTAAAGTACCCGACAAAGCCATGCCCACGGCCAAACCGGCAGCACCCAAAATGGCAATAAACGAGGTCATTTGGATACCGACCATGCCCATAACGCTGATAATAACCAGCACTTTTAACAAAACATTGACCAAGCTTTTAAGGAAAGGGGTTAATGATGCATCGATGTTGCGTTTTTCCAAAAACCTACCAAATGCTTTTGAAATCATTTTAACGATCCAAAGGCCCAATACTAGAACCACAATGGCACCAATTAGCTTCGGTCCCCAAACAATTGCCAAATCAGCAAGTTTTTCTAAATATGTTCCTACTTCTTTTACTTGAATCTCATCCATAATGTGATTTTTTTAAGAGTTAATAGATAATATGCGAGCGCATAAGTTACAAATATGTCAATAATTTATTGAAAACATGTTGTATAATAGATAATTTGATAGTTAAAAGTTAGGAAATGGTTGTGAGGTTTTCGTAAATTTAAGGGTAATGTTAAACCAAAAAACCAATTACTGATTATGAAAGCTGAGTTACAAAAATTATTTGCCGAGGGCGACTACATTTTAAATGAAGCAAAATCGAAGTTTTATTTGTACAAAGAAGAACAAGCCGATGCCTCATGCGGATGCTGCAATGCAGTAAAAAAGTACCTCGATGCCTACGAAAAGTATTTGTTCGAAGGGTTAAATCCATCAGAAAACTATCATGTGTTGTTGCATACTATTTCGCAACGAGATAATGGATTTCGTTTATTCACCGAAAGGATTTATCAAGTAAAATGTTTTGCCGATGAATCGAAAAAAGAGGGGGTGAAATTCTTTTTGTATCCCGATGAAATTGACGATGCACTTAAAACTGCAAAGGAGATAAGAGATTATATAGCCGAAAAAATTGGCTTGGAGATGGATTACGATACCGTAAAAAGTGATTCGTCGTTTATGGCTTTATAAATGATTTGTTTTCTTTTTTGCAAAAGGTTAGACTGACAGAATTATTTTTGTAAATAATGTTTTTGCCAATCGTTATTGCTGTTTAGCAAATCATTAACAAATTGTTGAATTAATTGAGCGTTTTCAAATAATAAATCGGAAGGTACAGGAGTATCTACTATCGATTTTTTAAAAATTATTGAGAATACTACACATGCAGTAAGGTAACGGCCTTCGGGTGAGCCGTGAAAAGAGTCGGTGTATAGATCAACGTTTGGGTATTTTTCTTTGAATTTCATCCATACAAATCCTACAGGTGCAAGCTCAATGTTAAAATGTTGACTTATGATTATATGGTTGTCGATAATTCGTTTTTGCATGCCCCAATAGTCGCAAACTACAGTATCAACAGAACATCTGTCGGCGTGTCCGAATTCATAAGCATGAGGCATATATAAGCCAATACGTGCTTCGGGATTGAATTTTTTTATTGTGTCGAGTAAAACATTTAAGTGCAACACAGTACTGTTTCTAACTTCATTTTCTTTTAAACAGCTCATATATGCTGCTTCCTGCAACATATAATAATCGTATTTTTCGTGCGAGAGAAGATTTAAAAAGTAGTTGTTTTCAGTAAGCTTCTTAAAGGTTCCATTTCCTATCGAATATACTTTTTTAATTATACTGTCATTATTGCTAGCAACCAAACTGTCGATATAGTTATGATAATTACCGGTAAAGCTGCTGCCAATAAGTAAAATCTTTTTAACAGGCAGTTCATGTTCTTCTTTTTTGCATGCAAACAATAACGTTAGCAGTACAACCGACAGAAGAAGTATTTGTTTCGTGCGGTACATCTTATTCATACATTAAGAATAACTATGCAATATATCAACAATTGATGAATATGGTTTGCTTTTTTTTGAATTAACCGTACTTTTGATAACAAACATAAATGCCTTTTGAAAACGAAACGTTACCACATATTGCTTATTTTGATTATTGTTCATATTCAGCAAGTTACTGCTCAAGGCTGGAAGGACGAAACCAATACAATTGAAACAAATTGGAATTTTACTGTTCAGTTGGGAGGAACGGCTTTATTAAGTGAAATTAATAAAGACTTTAGCGGTTCGAACAACGACATGAATAATCTTCCCGATTGGGGGATTAATTTTCAGTTGGCCAAAATGCTTATCGATCAGTTTGAGGCTGGCGTTGAATTTGGTTTTTCAAATTACAAAGGATATAAAAACCATTCAGCAAATGTTAATTGGCTAAATTTGCATAACGATTTTAATAACGAGGAGGTCGATTTTCAGCCTTATGCAATATTTTATGATTCTGATCTAATTAACTTAACCATTTTTGGCAAATACAATTTTATAAATTTTCGTACATGGTCAAAAGGTTATCTTAAATTGAACCTTTATTTTAAGTTGGGTATGGGCCTTGGGCTTCCATCGGTTGAAATGGGCTATACCGATATCAAAAATTATGAGCTAACCGGGTTATCTCATCCTCTTTATTTAAAAGGTCGTTACCCTAGGCCTGAAAGAGATGTGCATGGTTTCTTAAGCCCGGCTTTAGGTTTGAATTACCAAATGAGCGAAAAATTGTTTTTTTCGGCTGAAACCAGTTTGCAATTTATTGCTGCCGACAATATAGATGGTATTCATAATTTTGGCAATAATTTAAAACCAGAATTAAGTGACGAAGTTGCCGCTGCTCACCGAATACGGGTAAACGATATGACCGCTAAGTTTTTGATAGGCATAACTTATTATTTCAATTTCGACACAACCAAAGGTATTCGCGAGAAGCAAAATCCTTTCTTTAAAAAGAGATCTGAATCATATTATCAAAAATATCATCAAGAAGGAGAAATACCAAATGCTCCAAAATCCAAAAAATCAAAACGTTAATTAGTTGAATGGTTTGTAATTAAGATCAAACAATTCGAGTGTGTTTTTGTGATTAACCAGGCGTCGTTTAAAATTTTCGTAATTCTTATTCTCTGTAAAAGTCCAAGCTATTTCCGATAAGGCACAAAGCCTTGGAAACAACATGTATTCGGCATGTTCTTTTGTGGCAATGTATTCGGTCCATAAATTTGCCTGAACACCTATAATATATTTTTGTTCATTGCTCGATAATTCGATAGGAACAGGGTTGTACCCATAAACTTCATCAACAGTTGTTAAGCCTCCAATTGCCAATGGCTCGTTTGCTTCATTGGCCTGATAATGGTCAAAATAGCAAATTGGGTTGGGTGTCATTATTACATCGTGGTGCATTTTCGCTGCTGCTATTCCTCCTTCTTCGCCACGCCACGACATTACCGTCGCGTTTTCAGCCAAACCGCCTTCAAGTATCTCATCCCAGCCAATTATTTTTTTCCCTTTGCTGTTCAGAAACTTTCCTATTCGTTGTACAAAGTAACTTTGTAATTCATGTTCGTTGGCTAAATTTTCGGCTTTCATGCGGGCTTGGCAATGCGGGCATTTTTGCCAATTGTTTTTTAAGCATTCGTCGCCGCCAATATGGATATATTCTCCAGGGAAAAGAGCTGCTACTTCGCTTAAAACATTTTCGAAAAATTCGAAGGTGCTTTCTTTGCCTGCACAAAATGCACCATCTGAAATGCCCCATTTGTTCCATACTTCTAACTGCTGGTCGAAGCAGTCGAGGTAGGGATAAGTAGCCACGGCAGCCTGTGAATGTCCGGGCAGTTCAATTTCGGGAATAACTGTAATGTGAAGTTTTTCGGCATAAGCTATTACTTCCTTTATTTCGTCTTTGGTGTAGAATCCGCCGTAACGAACAGAGTCGAAACGCTCAGGCCTGTCGGAAGCGTGGCCAATTAGCGTACTGTTGCGCCAGGCTCCAATTTGTGTTAACTCGGGGTATTTATCAATAGCTATTCGCCATCCCTGATCGTCGGTGAGGTGCCAGTGAAAACGGTTCAATTTGTGCAATGCCATGACATCGAGCATTTTTTTCACAAAATTAATGTCGAAAAAGTGGCGGCACACATCGAGGTGCATTCCCCTGTATTTAAAACGTGGCTCATCGCTTATTTTAATAGCAGGTATATAATAATTGCTGTTAGCATCTTGCTGTTGTACCATTTGCATAAAACTTTGAATGCCATAAAATACACCGGCAGGAGTTTTGCCTGTTATTTTTACTGTTTTGTTATCGATTTGTAAATCGTAAGCTTCTGTATTGCTGATTGTTGTGTCAATGTTGAGCACAATTGCATTTTTCGATTGCAAATCAGTTGTTTGATCGAGCTGCATACCTGTTTTTCTATCAATATAATTGAACAGGTAGTTGGCTTCGTTGTGCAATATCGACTGATAAACAATTGAAGTTGCAGGTTTTAGCTTAAAAAAACCTTCGTGTTGCTCAATTTTTTGAACTTTTGGAATAATCATAACCTCACTTGTTGATGGTTGGGTGCACGAAAAAAACAAAACAGTTAAAGTGATCAATATCAATTTGCTCATAATCTTCATATTTTTGGTTACTGCGTATGCTTATTTTTAATAAATGCATTCAATATAAAGGTATCGTTTTTTGAAAATTAATTAACAATGTTTTTCCAACCTGTTTTTTTGAGGTTGCGGTAAATTAGCCAAGCCGAAATAAAGGCTAAAATAAAATACAGTAGTGCTTCGGTGTGTTCGCCAAAAATTAATTTGCCTGTTGCAAAAAGCGAAAGCATAACCAGCAAGCAACCTAAAAGCCAATTGGCAAATAAACGTCCATATCCGCTATCACCTTTAACATGAGGTAATTGTGTGGCTATTTTTTTCCATCCCCAACCTCCGGGATGCACTTTGCTGTAAAACGATTCGAGTTTTTCGTTATTGGTTGGTTTGGTGAGGTAGGTTACAGCGAGCCAAACTATGGTTGACCATAATACAATAATAATCAGGCTGGTTTCAAAATCGAGTTTATACTTAAAATGAAGGATTGGGTATATAAAGTAAGGTGCAATCATGGCAGCCAGTTCGCTCCACGCATTAATGCGCCACCAAAACCACCTGAGAATTAAAACAAGTCCAATGCCGCCACTGCATGCTAAAATAAATTTCCAAGCATCGCTAATTTTATCAAATTGGGTAGTAATAATTAACGAAACAATCATTAGTAGGAAAGTGGTTATGCGCGAAACTTTAACGTAGTATTTTTCGTTGGCATTTTTGTTAATGAAAGGACGAAATAAATCGTTGACAATGTACGATGTGCCCCATACTGTTTGCGAAGCAATGGTTGACATATAAGCAGCCAAAAATGCAGCAAGTAAAAGTCCTAATAGACCAGCCGGCATCAGGTCACGTATCATCATTACATAGCTTGCACCTTTGTCGGCTTCGTGCGGATAAAGTACTAATGCGCAAAGTGCTACTAAAATCCAAGGCCAGGGGCGCACGGCATAGTGGGCAACTTGAAACCAAAGGGTTGCCAACAACGAATGTTTTTCGTCTTTGGCCGACATCATGCGTTGAGCTACATAGCCACCACCGCCCGGCTCGGCGCCTGGGTACCAACTGGCCCACCATTGTACGCCCAGGTATGCTGCAAAAGCTACAATGCTCATTTTAAGTATCCCCGAAGCCGATTCACCGGCACTTTGCTCGCCAACTGTTGGAAAGAAGTCGAATACCCAGGGTGTGGAAGCCAGTTGTGCTTTAAGCGCTTCGGTTCCTCCAACTTGTTTAACGGCAAAAACAGCAAGGATAATGCTACCGCCCATGGCCATAATAAACTGAAACGTATCGGTTATTGAAACACCCATTAAGCCCGATAACGACGAGTAAACAGCAACAAATGCCATTAACAAACCAACTGCCAGCAGGTGTGAACTAATACTTATGCCCAGTAATTCGAATTCGCTATGGCCAAAGAATGCTAATTCGGGGAACATTACTTTTAGAATTTTAACCATGGCAAGGTTCACCCAAGCCATAACTATTGCATTCATAAAAATACCTATATAAACTGCCCTGAACCCACGTAGAAAACGGGCTGGCTTGCCCGAGTACCTTATATCAACAAATTCGGCATCGGTTACAATATGTGCACGTCGCCATAGCCTTGCGAAAAAGAAAACAGTAAGCATGCCGCCAAGTAACATGTTCCACCACAGCCAGTTGCCTGCTATGCCGTTTTGAGCAACCAGTTCGGTTACTGCCAAGGGGGTATCGGCTGCAAATGTGGTAGCCACCATGCTGGTGCCTGCAATGTACCATGGCAGTTTGCGTCCGCTTAAAAAGAAATCGCCGGTACTACGGCCGGCACGCTTGGTTAAATATATGCCTATGCCTAAGCTAATGGCCAGGTATGCAAAAATGATAATCCAGTCGATAAGGTTTAAGTGCATTGTTTTTGGTTATTTATGTTGTTCTGAGTATTCGCTTTATCAGTTTTTCAAAAATGAAACTTTTTGCTCGGCTTAAAATACAATTATTTTGCTAAATATGGTTCTGTGCGAAAAATATTGTTTTTGGCTTGTTGTAGAATTAGTTATTTTTGAATTAAATAAAAACGAAAACATGATGTTACGGTTGGTATTAATAGTTTTTCTAATTCTTAAGTTTTTAAATGTCTTTTCTCAAGATTATCTGCCTGTAAACCCCGGTAGGGTAGCGGTTTTTGATAACATCTCGGCGCAACACTTTATTAAGGTTGACTCGGTTTTAAACAAAGAGAATGTTTGTTTTTACTTCAATCGTGTTGTCGATTACTCTAATTATCGTTGTGTTGTTTTAAATAAACCCTCGTGGCTTGGTGAAAAGCTATTGGTTCATCCCGATGGATACTGCAGCTTTTTTAACAAAAACAACGATACCATAAATATTCGGGTCAATGCTCTTT
>DAOSWJ010000145.1:0-7994 GCA_035380005.1 Prolixibacteraceae bacterium
CTCGAACTCGACTTTCAAATGACCGAAGGTGCAAACAGTGGCATCAAATATTTTGTCGATACCGAGCTCAACAAAGGCGAAGGCTCATCAATTGGCTGCGAATTTCAGATTCTTGATGACAAAAACCACCCCGATGCAAAAATGGGTGTAAACGGTAATCGAACCTTGGGTTCATTGTACGATTTAATCAAAGCCGACGGGCAAGTTTTCAACCCTTATCTTCCTAACACCAAATATGTAAACGGGTTCGACCAATGGAACCGTGCACGCATTGTGGTGAACGGCAATAAAGTACAACATTTTTTAAACGGAATTAAAGTAGTTGAGTACGAACGTAACACACAAATGTGGAAAGCATTGGTAGCCTACAGCAAATACAGGGTATGGCCAAACTTTGGCGAAAGCGAAATGGGCAATATTTTATTGCAGGATCATGGCGATAATGTTCGTTTCAGAAGCATAAAAATAAAAGAACTATAAAATCAATAAAAAGCATAATACAATGGAAAATAAGAATAGTCGCAGAGAATTTATAAGAACAACAGCGCTGGGTGCTGCAGCCCTTAGTATTGGCGGTTTGGCCATGAGCGCCAAGAGCTACGGCCGTGTAGTAGGTGCCAACGAGCGCATTAACGTTGCAATTATTGGACTGGGGCGAAGGCTAGGTGCTTACCTCGATCCAATTTCAGATAAATCGAACAACGTAAACCTTTTGTACTTGTGCGATGTAATGGAAAGCCAAATGCAAAACGCAGCAAAACGCTTTTCAAGGGTTATTGATTACCAACCACGCCTCGAGGGTGATTTTTTCAAAGTGATTGCCGACAACGAGCTCGATGCCATTTTCAATGCCACACCCGACCACTGGCATGCACCGGGCACATGGTTAGCCAACCAGGCCGGAAAACATGTATACCTCGAAAAACCCTGCACCCACAACCCTTACGAGGGCGAAATGCTGATTAAAGCCGAAAAACGTTTCGGTAAAGTGATACAAATTGGCAACCAACAGCGTTCGGCCGACGAGTCAATCGAAATTATCAGTCAAATACATAACGGCATTATTGGCGAAGCATATCTAGCCAAAGCGTTTTACACAAACAATCGTGGAAGGGTTGTAAACCCACAAAGCGCACCGGTTCCACAAGGCCTTAACTGGGAAATGTGGCAAGGACCTGCACCTCGCAAACCATACATGCACGATACTTGGGATTACAACTGGCATTGGTATGGATGGCATTACGGCACTGCCGAAACCGGCAACAACGCACTTCACGAATTCGACATTGCACGTTGGGCTTTGCAGGTTAAACATCCCGAAAAGGTTATTGTTGATGCCGACAAATACCATTGGAAAGACGATGGCTGGACCATGTACGATACCATGGATGCTACTTTAAAATACCCGGGTGGCAAAACCATTAAATGGGACGGCAAAAGCCGCAATAACCACTCAACCTACGGTGCCGGTCGCGGAACCATTATCTACGGAACAGAGGGTAGTGTTTGGGTTGACCGCGGTGGCTACAAACTGTACGACAGGGCCGGAAAATTGATTAAAGAAAACCTGTTGAAAAACGCTGTAGATGGAACTTTGCTTGGTGGCGGAGGCGACAGCACTCCTCAACATGCCAAAAACTTTTTCGAAAAGATACGGGGCAAGGAAGAATTGCGCTCACCGGTATCCGAAGGCGTTACCAGTACCCTAATGTGCCACTTGTCGAACATTGCCTACCGTACAGGCGAAGTGCTCGAGTGCGACCCACAAACCGGCCGCATAACCAACAGCAAAAAAGCCATGAAATTATGGCAGCGCGAATACGAAAAAGGATGGGAACCTAATTTTTGACAACATTTGTGCAAGAATAACGATGGCAAAAAAATATTACCTTTGAAAAATGACCAAAACAGCTGAAAAAAGCATTTTTCATAAAGGCTTCTTTGCCATGAATACCCGTTTCGAAGTTCTTTTTTGGGGCAGCTCCGAATCGGTATGTAACCATGCTTTTCAGCAAATACAATTTCAAGTCAATAAACTTGAACAAACTATAAGCTTTTACGATCCCCGGTCGGAATTATTCAATTTGAACAAGCAAGCCGCTAACGGGCGCGTTTGTGTTAGCCCCGACTTGCTTGAAACATTCCTTCTGGGAATCGAAGCCTATAAAAAAAGCTGTGCTTATTTTGACATATCGAAAGGCACCGATTTTGCGCGAACAAAAAACAATGAGCAATTATCGGGAAGCAGCCAAAACAATATTGATGAACGCGTTGAGATTGACAAAAACAATGCATGCATCAGATATTTAAACAATACTGTTGCCGTCGATTTTGGGGGTATGGGCAAAGGCTTGGCACTGAAAAAAGCAGCAAACATTATCGATTCGGAATCAATTGAACATGCCTTTGTTAGTTTTGGCGAAAGCTCAATACTTACCCGAGGGCATCATCCAAACGGCGCCTACTGGCCTTTTGCACTCGACACAAACTTTGGCATCGATAAAGAATGGCATTTGAACAACAGCTCGATATCAATTAGCGCATTACTAATGCGCAGCACCGGGCAGCAACACATTATCGACCCCTTAAACCCCCAAAGGCCAATGCGCAATATGCTGGCCTTGGTACAAGCTGCCAACCCCGCCGATGCCGAAGTACTGTCAACCACTTTACTGGCTGCACCACCCAAAATGAAAAATATTATATTGCAAAACTTTGAAACAGAAAATATTTTTCTAGCTCAACTAAACAACAATTAATCAATGGAAGCAAGCTACAAAAACAGAAGAGATTTTATCAAGCAGTTAGCACTTGGCGGCTCGGCAGCTTTTTTGGCCGCATCGCCCTGGCTAAAAGTGTTGGCACAAAACGATAGCAATTCAAAAGCAGCATCCGACAGGGTACGCCTGGCAATAATTGGCACCGGTAGCCGCGGCAACGAACTTTTGCGTAACATCATGAGCTATAAGGATGAACAAAACTTCGAAATAACTGCATTATGCGACAATTATGAACCTCAATTGGAATACGGATTAAACTATTGCCACGAAAACGGCATGAAACCAAATACATACAACAATTACAAAACGCTGATTGAAAAGGAACAAATCGACGGGGTAATTATTGCAACCCCATTGCATCAGCACACACACATTACGGTCGATTGCCTGCAACAAGGCCTGCATGTTTTCTGCGAAAAATCGATGGCGCGCACCCTCGACGATATCCGCTTAATGTACGATACCCACCTTTTAAGCGGCAAAATATTACAAATTGGGCATCAACGTTTGTTTAACCCTGTTTACCTCGAAGGGATGCAACGCATTCATAACGGACAACTTGGCACCATTGGTCAAATAAGGGCTTATTGGCACCGCAACAACAATTGGCGACGCGATCTGCCCAATAACGATCTGAGTTTTGAACGGCAAATAAATTGGCGCTTGTACAAAGAATATTCTGCCGGTTTGCTCACCGAACTGATGTCGCATCAAATACAAGTTGCCAACTGGGCACTGCAACAAACACCTGTTTCGGTTATGGGAACAGGCAGTATACGTTTCTGGAACGACGGTCGTGAGGTTAACGACAACATTGCAGTAATTTTCTCTTATCCCGATGGCACACAATGCATCTACGACTCGATGACCAGTAATAAAAAATACGGCCTCGAAGAACAAATTATGGGTCACCTGGGCACTATCGAATTCGAAGTAAACCGCCAATACAGCGAAGAACCACCTGTAACACCGGGCATTCAACAATTAATTAACGACATTGAGCACGGCATATTTGGCAAACTGCCCATTGGCAATTCAAGTTGGGTACCCGAAACCGCCTCAAAATACAACGGCGAACCCATAATAACCGACGATAAGTTTAGCGATACAGCAATGCAGCTCGAAGCTTTTATTGGTTTTATTCGCAATGGTAAAGCTCCCGACAAAATAACCAAAGAGGGATACAACGCAAGTGTATGGACAATATTGGCCGAAGAAGCCATCGAAAAAGGCGAAAAACTTACCCTACCCGATCAATACAAAATTTAATACCGAAAGCTATGAAGAACATCGTTATTACTTCAAAAATGATAAAAAAAGAACTGCTTATTTGGACTGCAATGTTTGTGATTGCACAAATTGCGAACCTATATGCCATTATAAAATTCGACACATCGTTTTCGGAGCTATATTCACAATTGGGTTATGTTTTTGCACTTAGCATTGTTTTGTACGTTTTGCTATTGTTGATTCGTTATTTTTATGGCTTAAGTAAAAAACTATTACAAATACGTAAATAACCTATTTATCTTTTTTATAAAATACTTTGTTAAATGTAGTTTAAAGCCTATTTTTGATTCAACAAATTTTGATATCGAAATATTTTTTAAATGAATAACACAATGCGGCAATTGCCATGTTTTTTTGTAATTATATTCTTGTTTTTGACATTTGCATTTAGTCAGTCAAGGGCACAAACCATCAGGCAATTAGCCATCGACGGAGCAGCACGTATAGCTTCGGAACGCGATTACGGATTCTCACCACTTAAATACAACGGTGCCGAATACGGAGGCGGTCTTACATATTTTAAACAAAAAAGCCATAAAACCAATATTGTTGGCATTGGTTTCGAAACAGGTAAACTTAGCAACCAACATCAAACCGGAATGCAAGTTTATTCGGGCAATATAATCACATATACTTTTTACCATGCCAACAAAGCAGCCAACAGTGGTTTGCATTGGGGCTGGTCGAACAACAACGAGTTTGGTTTGCGCGACAACGAAGCCATTACCAACTTTAACAACCGAATGGATTATTTCACCTCGTTTGGACCTGCACTTAGGTACCAATTGCCTTTTGAGTTATTTAAACGCGATTTTTCATTTCAAACAATGGCCAATATCCAACTGTTGGGTTTTACGATGCTTTCGTCGTATGTTACTTCGTCGCCCAGTGGTTTTGTACGTGAGAGCCAGCCATTTTTTAAATCGTTTTTCTCGTCGTTAGGAGTATTTTACCCGGGCAATTCAATCAATGCCGGTTACAAAGCAGGCTTAAGCTACAAGCTTAAATCGGAAAATATGCTTGCAATAAACTACGAATACAATTATCTTCGCTTGAACGGCGAACATTTATTGATTAAAAGCCGAGGCAAATGGTCGTTCAGCATAATAGTTCGTTTATGAGTAAGATGAATAGAATTATATATGGCATATTAATCGTTACACAAGCCTTATTAATGATTGGCTGTGAAAAACAGCTGCTCGAGAAAGACCCCGAGGCTACACCAATTGCTGTTTTCGATTATTTATGGGAAGACGTAAACAATCGTTATTCCTTTTTCGAAGAAAAATCGATCGACTGGGAAGCCACACGCGAAAAATATCGATCATTGATTGACGAAAACACCAGCGACAAAGCCCTTTTTAGTATTCTGTCGGAAATGCTTTTCGAACTGAAAGACGGGCACGTAAACCTCACCAGCAGCTTCGATCGCAGCCGCAATTGGGACTGGTTTATGGAGTATCCGCCCAATTACAACCAGAACACAATTGAGCGTTACTATTTGGGCAAAAAATACCGAATAACAGGCACTTTAAACAACATCACTATCGACTCGGTATTGTATGTTAATTACCGTTCGTTTAGCGACAAAATATCGAACAACAACCTTAAAGAATTAATGAATTACGCCGAAAATACTAAAGGGGTAATTATTGATGTAAGGAGCAATGGCGGCGGAAGCCTTTCGAATGCCTACCGCTTGGCTTCGTGCTTTACCGACTCCACAGTTGTTTTTGCCAAATCGAGAATGAAAATTGGACCAGGGGAAGACGATTTTTCGGAGTGGGACGAAATGAAAATTGAACCCTTTAACGGCAAAAGATTTACGGGCAAAGTGGTTGTGCTTATTAACCGAAAATCGTACAGCGCCACTACTTTCTTCTCGCAAATGATGAAAACATTGCCCAATGCAGTATTAATGGGCGACATGACCGGTGGCGGCGGCGGTGTACCTGCTTTTGGCGAACTGCCCAATGGATGGCGCTACCGTTTTTCGGCTACTCAAACCATAAACCTGCAAGGCGAACATATTGAACCGGGCGTAAAAGAAGATTTTTATGTAATGATGAATTACGAAGACGAGAACAAGGGTAAAGACACAGTAATTGAAAGTGCTAAAGCTTATTTATTGGAAGCAAAATAGAACAACACAAAAACTAACCCAACTTACTGATTCGCTCTAACTTAACATGATCGAGTATCATCAATTTTCTACCATCGATGGCAATTACTTTTTCGGCTACAAAATTCGAAAGGGTACGTATGGCATTCGATGTAGTCATGTTCGATAAGTTTGCCAAATCTTCGCGCGATATGTATGCTTTAATGGTAACACCATCGGGCTCAACACCATACTTATATTTCAATAACATAAGCGATTCGGCCAAACGGCCACGTATGTGTTTTTGTGTAAGATTTACGGTTCGTGAGTTTGAGAAACCAAGTTCTTTGGCCAATTTAGTAAGCAAGCGAATGGCCAAACTGTTATTTTTAAGCGATTTATTGAAAAAGTAATCACTTTCAATCAGGCAAATAAGTGAATCTTCTAAAGCAACCGACGAAGCAATATGTGCTTCACCGGCAATAAGCGCCCTGTAACTAACAAAACCACCGGGTTTTACCATCCGCAAAATTTGTTCACGTCCGCCAACACCTTCCTTAAAAATTTTCACCTTCCCTTCTTCGAGGGTAATAAAACCATGCGGTCGGTCGCCTTCTTTAAATATATAATCGTTTTTACGAACGTGAATACGTGTAAGATGATTTTCTATCTCAATCCGTTCTTCGGCCGAAAGATATTTAAATATTGACTTTTTAGGTTCTTGCGAAACAGTTGGTACCGGCTCGTCGTTAAACATAAGTTGCAGAATTTATGTTGTTCAGCATCAAAGTTATATTTTTTCTTTTAGGATATATGTTGCACAACAACTTTTTTTCAAAATAAGCAAAAAATAGCATGCTTTAACCTTGGTATTTTGCAACTAAAGGCATTCTGCGGCCAAAACCAAAGGCTTTCGACGATACCCTTAAAATTGGAGGTGCCTGAAAACGTTTGTACTCATTCATATTCACCAACCTTACGGCACGCCTCACCGTATCGGTTTCGAAACCTTCGGCAATAATATCGTTGGGCGAAAGGTTCATTTCAATGTAACGGAAAAGAATTTGATCGAGCACATCGTATTCGGGCAACGAGTCGCTGTCTTTCTGATCGGGTCTTAACTCGGCCGAAGGTGGTTTAACGATTGTATTTTCAGGAATGATTTCTTTTTCGCTGTTTATAAAACGTGCCAGCCTAAAAACATCGGTTTTGTAAACATCGCCAATAACTGCTAATCCTCCGTTCATATCGCCATACAATGTGCCATAGCCCACAGCGCATTCACTTTTATTGGAGGTATTAAGCAAAATGTTACCAAACTTATTCGACAATGCCATCAGTAAGGTTCCACGTGTTCGTGCCTGTATGTTTTCTTCGGTAACATCGGGGGTTAAGCCTTCAAAAATGCCCGAAAGCGCATTATCGTACTCATCTACAATTTTTTGGATATTGATCAGATCGGTCCTTATGCCTAAATTTTCGGCCAAAGCTTCGGCATCGGCAACACTATGATCCGACGAATATTTGGAGGGCATTAACAATACCCGCACATTTTGAGCGCCCAAAGCCCTTACAGCCAAAGCACATACCACTGCCGAATCGATTCCGCCCGATAGCCCAAGAGTAGCCGTTTTAAAACCTGTTTTCGCAAAATAATCGCGTATGCCCAACAGCAAAGCATCGTGAATTTTTTCGATACTGCTTTTGGAAGCCTGCAATTGCTTCCGACCAGGTTGTTGGGTATCAATAATCTTAAAATCTTCTTCAAAATATGCCATTTCGTGCAACACAGTTCCTTTACGATCAATCATCATTGAACCACC
>DAOSWJ010000146.1:0-7973 GCA_035380005.1 Prolixibacteraceae bacterium
TTTGTTGAAAACCAAACTGTTGTTGATTCACTAAAACAAGGTGAGGTGGTTTCGGTTGTTTTGCCCTATTTTATAACCGATACCTATGTTTTGAGTGAGCAGCCCGCAAACATTACATTTAATATTTCGGGTGTAAACGATGCTCCCGTTGCCGTTAATGATACTTTGGTGATTTTTGAAGATGCGGGTGAAGTAATTATTTCGACGAACCAACCCGAAGCACTTTTAAGCAACGACTCTGACATTGATGGCGACGATATTAATATTGAACGAGTTGATTTTAATTTCAACGGTATGCTAAGCAGCGATGTGGGCACTTTGCAATGGAATTCCGATGGTTCGTATGTTTATACCCCCAAAAGAGACACTGTAATTAAACTTGCCGATGGCGAAATAATTTACGATATTTTTGAATATACAATTACGGATAATTTTAATGGAAGGGCTAATGCTAAGCTTGTTGTTGTTATACAGGGTATTAACGACGCACCATTAGCTGTTGACGATTCAATAACAATTTTTGAAGATACCCATATCACTTTTGTTGAAGAACAGTTCGGTTTGTTGAGCAACGATGGCGATATTGATCGTGATCCGATTATTGTTGCTGTGAACGATCAGAATAATTTCAGCAGTAACGGGCGTTACGGCCGATTAACCTGGCAGCCCAATGGCGCTTTCGAATACGAAACTTTTATTGAAATTGTTGACAGTTTGTATCAAGGCCAGGAAGTTATCGATGAATTTACTTATACAATTGTCGATCCACTTGGACTTACCGATAGGGCAAGCTTATTCATTACAATTATTGGACAGAACGATGCACCTGTCGCCAACGATTTTTCAATAGCAACACGCGAAAAAGCACCACTTTTAACCATTAGTACTCGTTCGGAAGGAATTCTTAGTAACGATACCGATATCGACGACGGAACTGAATTCGGTATTGTTGATATTGAAAACGACCAAAGTGGTAATGTTGATGGTAAGTACGGCTCATTACAATGGAACTATGATGGTACTTTTGTTTACAATTTGAATGAGGCAATGGATAGCTTAATGCTAAACGAAGTTGTAGTAGATTCCTTCAGTTACACCATACAAGACCGATTTGATTCATTGGCTTTTGCATGGTTTATCATCGAAATAACAGGCGATAACGATGCCCCAATTGCATTGTCGGATACATTGCAACTTAGCGAAGACGATATTACTCTTTTGCCCAATTGGTCCTTGCTCGATAACGACTACGATACCGATGGTGATTCGTTGTTTATGACTGCCATGAATGGAAACCCAATTAGTCCGGTAAGTACACGTTTTGCCATGTTCGATTGGACTGCCCAGGGGAATTTTACTTATAAACGTTACGAGTATGGGAACAAACGAATTGAGCTCGATACATTAGCGTGGGACGATTTGATAATCGATTCAATAGCATATAACATTGCCGATACAAATGGGGTACAGTCCATGGCTTTTCTCTACCTCGAAATTGAAGGTGTGAACGATGCTCCGTTTACCAAAAGCGATGCCAATTATATTAACGAAAATTCTACAAGCATTTCGAGTTCGTCAAACAGTCATATTTTAAGCAACGACTTTGATGTTGACCGTGGCGACAGCGTTATGCTGATGAACATTGAAGGCGATATTACAGGTTTGGTAATTGGCAAATATGGGCAACTTGAATGGCAGCCCAACGGTCATTATACATTTTTCAACAACTTCGATGCAGTTGATACGCTCGCTCAGTCTGAAAGGGCTTACGATATTTACCGTTATACGGTTTCCGACCGACAAGGGGCTTTGACTGTCGATTCGCTGGTGATTACAATAATTGGTGCAAACGACAGGCCTGTTGCAGTTAACGATTCAATTTTAATATACGAAGACGAAGGTTTTGTCGATATTTATCCCGATAGCAATGGCTTGTTGTGGAACGATTACGATGTTGACGGCGATTCGATTTACATTTCGTTGGACGAAAATACCGTGCTTATTGATGGTAAATATGGTTCATTGAGCATTTCGGCAACAGGTGAGGCATCCTACACAATGAACAACGAAATCGATTCATTGGCAAGCAATCAAAATGTAAAAGATATTTTCGATTATACTTTGTTCGATGTTTTGGGTTCGAGCAGTAAAGCAAAAGTGATTATCAATATCGTGGGTAATAACGATTTGCCTGTTGTACCCGATGTTTTTGTTAAAACCGATGAAGATTTCGATTCGATTGTTGCAACAATTGACAGTGAATATGCATTGTTGTTTGCAGCCAGCGATATCGATGGCGATACCTTGAACGTTATTGAAGTAAACGACAGTACAGGCTCGTTTGTACAGGGTGTTTACGGTAATTTGATTTGGCAAAACAATGGTTCGTATGTTTTCGAAAACAATTTACTTACAACACAACCACTTATGCAAGGCGATACAGTTTACGAACAATTTACTTTTGTTGTTGCCGATCCGTTTGAAGGCTTCGATACCGCAATATTTACAATCGAAATTTTAGGCTTAAACGATGCTCCTTGGGCCAGCCCCGACTTTTATGAGACTATTGAGAACAATAGGGTTGCTCTTGCCAGTTCAATGCCCGATCACATTCTTTACAACGATATTGATATCGATGGCGACGACTTTGAAATAATCAATGTTAATCAGTACACGTCAAAATCGGTTAATGGTGAATATGGTCGCCTAAACTGGCAACCCGATGGTAGCTTCGAATATTTGCCCGATACGCTTATTGCAATGGCTTTACGTCCGGGCGAAACTCTAACCGAGGTATTCGTTTATCAAGTTGAAGATATTTATAACGCTGCCGACACTTCAACGGTTAATATTACCATTGTGGGTATAAATAATCCACCGGTGGTGATAAACGATACGCTTGAAATTAGAGGGAAAAACTTAATAGCAACACTCGATCATAGTTTGCTATTCAATGCTACCGACCCCGATAAGGATACCCTGAAAGTTGTAAGACTTGAAAGCGATACTACAGGTTTGTATAACGATGAAGACTACGGAAGAGTGGTTTGGACTGCTGATGGAATGCTTCAATATTTGTCCGATTCGGCTTACTTCAGGCAATTAGGTCCTACCGAACAAGCACGCAGGCCATATAGCTTTACAATAATTGACGAAGCCGGTGAAATTGGACGAGCAGAGCTGATTGTGATGTTTTATGGCGAAAACGAAGCACCAACAGCATTTGACGATAGCGTTACTATTAATGAAGACAAGTTTGCTGTTGTAAATGTTGTGGCAAACGATATTGATCCCGATTATGGTACCAGTACAGGTAATATCGATTTTGGATCCTTGTCGGTAACTGTAAGTCCACGAAACGGAAAAGCGCAGGTAAATACTGCAACAGGCGAAATCTATTATTTTCCTAACGAAAACTTTAATGGAAACGACAGCCTCTTGTACAGTATTTGCGACCAAGGTCATCCGGTTTATTGCAGCGAAGCCTGGTTGTTTATTGAAGTGAAACCAGTTAACGATCCGCCACGTGCAAGGCATTTGGTAATATCAACTCCTTTGAATACTCCAGTTAGTTTTAATGCATTTTATCAGGTTGAAGATGTTGATGATGGAGTTGACCCTCTGTCGGGTGAATTAGTTGATATGCCTGCCTCGGGTACTGTCGAGTGGCCTGCCGATTCGTTAATAACCTATACACCTGATTTAGATTTTACAGGAGTAGATGAGTTTACCTATTCGTTAGCCGATTACCAAGGCGAAAACGCTTTTGTTATTGTCAATGTTATTGTTCCCGACGACCGATTTGGTGCCCAAAACGACACCGTTATTACTCAGGAAAACAAAGCAGTAGATATTAATGTGCTGGTTAATGATACCTTGAACGGCTTTGAGCCATCGCCTAATTTGTTAAGTATTAAAGTCTTCCCCATAAACGGCACGGCAGGATACAATCCATTTACCCGCAACATCACTTATCAGCCAAATCAAAATTTCCATGGTGTCGATAGTTTGGTTTACATTGTAGGATCGAAAACAGAGAACTGGGATTTTGCCACATTGTACATCAGGGTTGAACCGGTTAACCGGCCTTTGCTTGCCAATAACGATGCGGTAACTACTTTCATTAATGCGCCTGTTCAAATTCGAATTTTACAAAACGATTACGACTACGACGATGGAATCGACACATCAAGTGTGCGTATATTGGTTCAGCCGCAAAACAGTAAAACCGATATTCAATTCGACTACAATACTGGTTATGCATATTATACCCCTGTCGATGAATACAAAGGTTACGATAGCTTCACTTACCTTGTTTGTGATTTAAACACTGATATGCCAAGCTGCGATACGGCTACGGTTGAAATACTTGTCCGTTCGCGACATGAAGATTTTATTGCTCAAAACGATTATTATCCTATCGAAGAAGGACAAACTGTCTTGTTAAACAATCCACACCCAATTAACAACGATGGCAAAGAACAAAACATGCCATTGTTAGAAAGTTTTACAATCATTACATCGCCTCAATTTGGCGACTATAGTTTAATCGAAACGAATAAGGTGATAAGCTACACGCCAAACGAAAATTATTTCGGTCCCGATTGGATTGACTACCGTGTGTGCGATTCGAACAATAATTGCGATTTTGCTCAAATAAACATTTGGGTTGAGCCGGTAAACAATGCACCTGTTGCTATCGACGACAGCTACGTGGTTAACGAAAATGTAGAAAAACGCTTTTATGTTTTGGCTAACGATTACGATGTTGACGGAACACTGAACTTTGCTAGTCTCGATACTATTGCAGGTGAGGGGCCACGTAAGGGCGAGCTGATTATTGACAGAAACACCGGAACAATGCTCTATATTCCGCAAATAAATTCCGATGTTGATAGGTTTAAATATCGCATTTGCGATAACGAAGGCAAATGTTCCGAAGCAACTGTAATGGTTATTGTCGATTTGGGCAACACCATTTTGCATTACCAAACAGTTATCGAAGATGTACCCGATACATTTAGCGTAAAACCACCAATGGCAGCCTATAATCTCTTTTTCGATATTGTGGATACTCTCGAAATTATGGCACCTGAAATGGGAGCATGGGATATGATTTTCGACAATATCGATCCGCGAATTGTTTACAACCCGATGCACGATTCAACCGGAAACGATTACTACAATGTGGTGCTATATGCCGAAAATGGCGATTCTGTCGATTTGAGGGTGTATGTCGAAATTATTCCTGTTAACGATGCTCCGGTGGCAATGCCCGATACCATTGTTTGGAATGAGCCTTCCGATTCAACCGTAGTTCATTATTTGCAGTTATTGAACAACGATTTTGATGTTGATGGCGACCAGTTATTGCTTATCGAAGCAATCACAAATACCAGCGATTCGTTTTCTTTTGCCTGGAATGCCGATAGTACTTTTACAATTTTTTCAGATTCGATTAATTGGTGCGAAGCTTGGTTTTATTACCAAATATCCGATGCCGATGGTGAAACCGCTGAAGCAATGGTGTGGATAACCCCTGTATTAAGTGGTTTGATTGCAGAAAATGACACAGTAAGTGTAGATGAGAATAGTGCCAACAACCAATTCGATGTATTGCTTAACGATAGCATTAAAGACAATCAGCGTTGCACAATCGATTCCTTATATATTATTACAATGCCTGTAAACGGTATTGCCGATGTTTCGTCCGATAAAATGGTACTCTACCGTTCAACCGAAACATACTACGGCCCCGATTCATTGCAGTATATAATTGTCGATATTTGGGGTCAAACCGATTCTGCTTGGGTTTATATCGAAGTACTTCAACGCAATAATCCGCCAGTTGCAGTTGCCGATGTGGTTGAAAACGATTTCGATCAGGTGCTAATTATTACTGCACTCGATAACGATTACGACCCCGACCCCGATGGTTATATCGATACAATTCGTACCCATGTGAATATCGACGAACAGCCCATATACGGAACAGTGGTTTACAGCCCCGATTCAGGATGGTTCGTTTACACACCATTTGAATTAATTTGCGAAGGCGATCAGTTTTCATATACCATATACGACAACGAAGGCGATTCGGCTTCGGCAACGGTTAGCATTCAATTGCCCGCCGAGGCAAACATTGTTGCCGTTACCGATACTGTTAAAACCTGGCCTGGAGTACCAAAAGATTTTAATGTGTTGCAAAACGATTTTGGCTTCTTTTTGCCTTATGTCGAAAACTTTACACAGCCACAAATTGGATCGGTTGATCAAATTGGCGATTCTACCTTCACGTATTATTCCAATCCCGAAACAATGGAAAAGGATAGCATGACCTACGAATTGGTTTCGCCTTGTGGAAATTTTGTTGTGGGGAAAGTTATTTTTGTAATCGAGGAATTAAGGGTGCCTGAAATAATTACACCAAATGGCGATGGCAAAAACGATGTGCTTATCATCGATGGAATTGAATATTTCCCCGAATCGATGTTGCGCATTTACAACCGATACGGACACGTAGTTTACGTTAAACGCGGCTATATGAACGATTGGGATGGCCATTCGAATCAAGGTAGTTTGGGTGGCGACAAACCATTGCCAAGCGGAACATATTACTATACTTTGGAGTACAACGAAGGACGAAATAAACAAAGTGGAATAATTTATATTTTCAATTAAACGATGTTTGCGAAACGAATAACATATCAGAATAATGATGCATTAAAGCTTTTTGTGTTGGCTTTAATGTTGCTGTGTGTTGTTGTTTCAAAAGCTCAACAAGATCCGGTTTATACCCAATACATGAACAATATCTCGTCGCTTAATCCTGCTTATACAAATGTGCGTGGTGTTGCTTCGTTGGTTTCGGTAAACCGTAAGCAGTGGATCAATTTCGATAAAGCTCCTTTTACTTCAGCTTTAAACTATTCAATGCCAATCGACAGTTTGGGTAAAATGGGCGGTGGCTTCGATTTCCTCTACGACAATACCCACGCAACTACTTTTACAAACTTTTTTGCCGATTATGCTTACCAGGTTAAAACATCGTCAACAACAACATTGAGTTTTGGATTGAAAGCCGGCTTTAATTATTTGCAGCCCCGGCTTACCGAACTCGACAGATACCACCTTGACGATCCTTATATTCTAGCATACGGCGATGTGCCAAGGCTAATGCCAAACTTTGGTGTTGGTGTGTTTTGGTTTGCTCCGAATTATTATCTGGGATTTTCGGTTCCACGTTTGTTGCGTACCCGTTTTCATCGTAATGTAGTTGATGTAAATGCTGCCAGCCGCTTAGAGCGCCATTACTTTTTTCATGCAGCTTACATTTACAATATTTCGCCAAGTCTTGTGTTTAAACCAGGTGTCGCAACTATAGTTGCTCCGGGGGCACCTTTTACTGCCGATTTCGATTTTAGCTTTATGTATGCCGATCAGTTTTGGTTGGGTGCTATGTACCGCATTAGCGATGCCGTTGGGGCGTATGCCCATTTCCAATACGAGAATATTAAAATTGGTGTTTCATACGAGTATCCGTTAACCGACTTGGGTTATTATACCAATGGAACGGTTGAGATTTTATTGCGTTTCGATTTTAAAACCAAAGAAACTCAGGTTTTCCCATCTCCTTCTTTCTAATCATCGTCGCCGCCACCATCAACAACGTCACTTTCTTTCGCTTTTAGGTAACGGTAAATTGTCGATTTTCCAACACCAAGCCGTTTGGCTGCTTCACGAACATTCTTGTATTTATTTACAAAATACTCAATAATTTCTTCGTTGTATTCTTGTAGTGTTTTTTCCTGCGAAAGAAGGTTGCGGTTCAGGTTTACCGGGTTAATGTTGATGTGATGGTCTTCAATCTCGTTGGTGTCGGTTAGTACACAAGCCAGATCCATAAGGGCTTTTAGCTCGCGCACGTTGCCCGGAAACGAATACGATCTGATTTTTTCAACTGCGCCGTCACT
>DAOSWJ010000147.1:0-7921 GCA_035380005.1 Prolixibacteraceae bacterium
TCATGATGGGCTAAAGCCCCTTTTCAAAGATGCGATTTATTTATAACCCCAGCCTTAAGGCTGGGGTTAGTATAGTTCCAATTAACAAGGGCTTTAGCCCAATAGTTATAATTTTACCGGACAATACTGATAAACAATAAGACTTTGATTAGTTGATACAGTAAAATTCTCCAAACTTAACTGATCGACATTAGATTATTTATTTTTTTGAATTTTTGGATTAGTAGTGATGCGTTAAAAAGTCACTCAAATCATTTTAATACGCTAAATTTCTAATGTTTGAGTGCTGTGATATCATAATTGATTTGATTATTAGCCACGAATGCACGAATAACATGTTATTCTATTTAATTAAACATACAAAATTCAAAATCCGATAATAATTTATAATTCAATATTTTAAAAATATGATATTCATAAAAACACGAACTATGGATTCTTTGAATCCATTTTTATTTGTGAGTTCGTGGCTAAAGCATCAGCAGTAATATTGATATACAATTTCAATAACGTTAAAAATTGTTATCGGCCTTCATACTTTTGTGCTTTTTGTTATTTTAGCATCCCTAAATAAAATTAGATATACCGTGAACAGATTAATCATATTTGCACTCATTATTATTGTATTAAGTTCGTGTAACAACAATAATTTTTCAATTGAGGGAAGAATCAGCAACGCTCAAACCCAAATGGTTTACCTCGATAAACTGAACATAAACGGCACAACTCCCTTTGATTCGTCGCGAATTGATGCAAACGGGAAGTTCAAGATTAGCGGAAGCGTTAGTTACCCAACATTCTTCTTACTTAGGCTAAACGATCAAAAATTCATCACACTGCTGATCGACTCAACCGAGAAAGTACAATTCTCGGCCGACTACCTCAACTTTTCGAAAGACTACCGAATTGACGGCTCAATTGGTTCCGAAAAAGTAAAATTGCTTAACGACAAACTTGCCAAAACAAACACCACCATCGACTCACTGCAATCGATGTTGAACTTGTTTGCAAGCAACAGTACTTACCAACTGAACCGCCAAAAATGGCTTGCACAAATCGACAGCCATTATACGGCACAACAACAATTCTCGAAAAAATTTGTCGAAGAAAACCCCTTTTCGTTGGCATCGGTACTGGCCATTTACCAAAAATTTAACGACGGCAACTATGTAATGCAGGATTTGCAAACGCTCAAAATGGCTGCTTCGGCACTCCATTCCATGTATCCTAAATCGGTGCATGCCCTTACCCTGTACAACGATACCGAGAAATTGGTTCAAGACATCAAAGCACAGGAAATGCGGCAAATTATTCAACAATACGGCGTTAACTCACCCGAGATCAACCTGCCCGACCATCAGGGCAACAAAAAAGCCCTTTCGGCATTCAGGGGCAAATATGTACTGCTGCATTTTTGGTCGGCAACCGACAGGGGCAGCCGCATAATGAACCAGGTTTTGTCCGAAAACTACAAACAGTTCAAATCGAAAGGCTTTGAAATATATCAGGTTAGCGTTGATACCGATCGCGAAGCTTGGCTCACTGCCATTGAAGACGACAATCTTACTTGGACCAACGTTGGCGACATGGAAGGCAGCATTGCAGCGGTTAACAGCTACAATATCAGCCGAATTCCGTATAACTATCTGATTGACAAAGAAGGAAACATAATTGCAAAAGACCTGAAAGGGCCGGCAATCCTTAACACTTTGAGCAAAATTTTAAACTAATGATTTCAATATTCGATACAATTGTTACGTTTTAGCCCTTGTATCGAAATTTTTACTACACCTTGAACGTTTTTTTCTAAATTGCACCCGTTTTAAAATCAGGTAAACAAAAAATTGTCGGAAAAGAAAACATATTTTGTATCGGATGTCCACCTGGGTGCCCCGGCATTAAAAAACAACAACGAACGGGAAAAACTTTTCGTTCAATGGCTCAATAAAGCAGCTAGTGATGCCGGAGAGATCTACCTGCTGGGGGACATTTTTGATTTTTGGTACGAGTACCGCAAGGTAGCCCCAAGGGGATTTGTACGCACCTTAGGCAAAATAGCCGAAATAACCGACTCGGGAATACCGGTTCACTTTTTTACCGGCAACCACGACCTTTGGATATACGACTACTTACCTTCGGAAGTCAATATAATTTTGCACCGCGAGCCTATTGTTACCAATATTAACGGCAAAACTTTTCTTTTAGGCCATGGCGATGGGCTCGACCCCAACGAAAAAGGCTACCTGATGCTAAAACGCTTATTTACAAGTAAAACAGCACAATTTCTGTTTTCAAGCCTCCATCCCAACCTTGCATTTTGGGTAGGGCACAAGTGGGCAAAACACAGCCGCTTATCGAAAGGTACCGGCCCCGAAGTAAGCAAAGGCCCCGAATTTGAATCGTGCGTAACTTTTGCCAGGAATAAGCTGTTGCAACAGCATATCGATTTTTTTATTTTTGGGCACAGGCATATTCTTTTAGAAGAAGAAATTTCACCCAAATCGAAAGTTTTCATTTTAGGCGAATGGATCAACTTTTTCTCGTATGCTGTTTTCGACGGACAAAATGTAGAACTAAAAAAATTCAATAACCAAGGTTTGTGATTAAATTATGAGCAAAGCTATTTACACAGTAATCACCGCTTCGGGAAGCTATATCCCCGAACTTGTGATTAAAAACAACAATTTTAACAATTACGAATTTTTCGACTCAAAAAACAACGAAAAGATTGAAAAAGAGAACGAAGAGATCATCCAAAAATTTAAAGAAATTACCAATATAGACGAGCGCCGTTGGGCTCGCGAAGACCAAATGACCTCCGACTTAGGAGCTTTGGCGGCAAAAGACGCACTCGATAGCAGCGGCATCGACCCCGACTCGCTCGAATTTATAATTGTTGGCCATAACTTTGGCGACATTGATGCACACAACAACCGCTCAATGTTGATCCCCAACTTGGCCGCCAGGGTAAAACAACGCCTCAACATCAAAAAACCATCAATCGTAACCTTCGATATTCTGGCAGGTTGCCCTGGTTGGGTTCAAGCAATGATTGTGGCCAATGCCATGATCAAATCGGGGATGTACAAACGTGGGCTAGTTGTTGGTACCGATGTAAACTCGCGCGTTGGCGATCCTTACGACCGCGACTGCATGATTTTTGCCGATGGTGCCGGCGCTGTTGTTGTTGAAGCAAAAGAAAGCGAAACCCCTGTGGGCATCCTTTCGCATGCCGAACGCACCGACGCTGTCGATTGGGCCGAAATATTGGTTATGGGACCATCGCTAAACCCTAACTACGACCAATCGCGCCGCTACATTCGCATGCAAGGCCATAAGGTTTATGTTTATGCCCTTCAAAATGTGCCCGGTGTTGCTCGCGAAGCATTAGAAAAAGCAAACCTGCACTTGTCCGACATTAAAAAGGTGCTTATTCACCAGGCAAACGAAAAAATGGACGAAGCAATTTGCCAGCGCTTAATGAAACTTTACAAGCTAAAGGGCGATGTTGCCGACATTATGCCAATGACCATCAGTAAATTGGGCAATACTTCGGCTGCAACCATACCAACCATGTACGACCTGATCAAAAAAGGGAAAATGGAAGGCCACGAAATAAACAGTGGCGACAACATTATTTTCACCTCGGTTGGTGCCGGCATGAATATTAATGCAATAATATACAAAGAAGCTTAGCAGAAACTATAGGCAGAGCTTGAGCCCCGAAGCTATCGGGGGGAGATTGAGGTTGAGGTTGAGAATAAAACCTTAACCTCAATCTTTTATATATGGTAACACTGTTGTCCGGTAAAAATCCTAAAACATATAAATTGACTATTATTTCATGAGCTAACATCTTGATTATCATGATGGGCTAAAGCCCCTTTTCAAAGATGCGATTTATAACCCCAGCCTTAAGGCTGGGGTTAGTATAGTCCCAATTAACAAGGGCTTTAGCCCAATAGTTATAATTTTACCGGACAACAGTGATATGGTAAGGTAAAACCGGTTTGTTCTTAATAAGAAAACCTGCTGAACCACTACCCTACCTGCCAATATCGGCTTTAACCAAATATCGCACTATTCGCCTTGTACGTTGTTCAACAAACACTGTTCGATGTTCAATTTCGCGAGCTATGGCCTCGGGTGTATAATGCCTGATGGTAAGCAGCTCCAAACCATCGTTGTAACGCACATCGAATTGCTCCGAAAGCTGATCAATAATATCGAGAATGCCTTTTTCGGGTATATCGACCGAAACCGAAAGTTTTAAAGCCGAATGCTGAATGAGGTTGATCTTCATATCGAGCTTGGCAAACACATCAATTACCCATGCAATGCTTTTTTCATCCATAAACGAAAAATCGGGTTGCGACACGGTTATGAGCACCTGTTTGGTCTTCAATATAAACACCGGTACTGTTTTTACGCCGGGGTTTTCGTTTGCCGGGCCAATAATGGTCCCCGACGAATCGGGCTTCAAAAACGAGCGCACATGCAATTTAATCCCGCTGTTTTCAAGCGGTTTTATTGTTTTTGGATGAATCACTTTTGCACCAAAAAAAGTCAATTCAACTGCTTCGTTGTAACTCATCCACTCAATTTTTTTGGGGTTCGAAAAATACTGCGGATCGGCATTCAGTATTCCCGGCACATCTTTCCAAATTTCAACTTTCTCGGCCTTCAACACACTTCCGATAATTGCTGCCGTGTAATCGGAACCTTCGCGCCCCAAAGTAGTTGTAAGGTCAGACATTGTTGCCCCCAAAAAGCCCTGCGTTACAAATATTTTATTGTTGGCAAAGTTGAAAGTCTCTTTCATAAGCCTTTCGGTTTGTGGCCAATTTACCGATGCATCGCGCCATTTATCATTGGTACGTAAAACAAAACGCACATCGATCCACATATTTTCAATGCCTATTTTATTCAAATAAGCACTAACGATTTTGGTCGATAAAATTTCGCCGTAACATACCAACTGATCGTATTCAAAGTCGTAGTCGAGCGAAGGTTTACGCTCAAGGCGGTCTTCAATTTTGAAAAAGACTTCATCAACGTGGGTAAAAACATCGTCGGCACTGTCGAACAACTCATCCATTATTTGCGAATGATAATTTCTGATCAAGGTAAATTTTTCCCACTTTTGTTCATCGGACCTAAAGTAGGCCCTTGTTAAATCCTCAAAAGCATTGGTCATTTTCCCCATAGCCGAAACTACCACAACCAATTCACCCTCCGATTTTGCAATAATACCGGCCAGGTTTTTCAAACCTTTTGCATCTTTAACCGATGCTCCTCCAAATTTAAATACGCGCATTTTTTCAGGTTTTAAAATATAATGCAAGATAACTACTCAACAATGTTAAAAATTGACATCAATCAGTTTTTTTACTTTCTGTTGATAAAATAAGCTCCTTGCAGTTCAGTTTTTTATATTTGCAATAAAATAAACCGATTATGCAACACAACAACCCTATCGACATAAATAATTTGCTTGAAGCAGCCTACATAAAAAAACCACATGGTGTTAATGGCCAAATGCTAATTATTTTTAACCAAGGCATCGAAATTGATGAGGAAGGCACAGAGTACCTCTTTATTGAAACCGAAGGCCTGCCTGTACCTTTCAAAATTGAACAATTTGAATGGAGAGACGACCAGTCGGCCTTAATTAAACTTCGTTTTATCGACAATAAAGAACAAGCACAAAGCTACACTGGCTGCAAATGCTTTTTCGAACAAATTAATCTTGCCGATTCAAATAACGAAATGAACATTTTTATGCTAAAAGGCTACCAGCTTTTCGACACCAACAATCAACTTATCGGTACCATTGAACAAATCGACGACTTTGGCGGCAATTTGGTTTTTACACTTAGCGGAAATAATGGCGAAATAATGATTCCCTATCATCCTGATTTTTTGCAAACATTCAACCCCAACGACAAAACCATTTACATGGAAATACCCGATGGACTTTTAGAATAAACCGTTGGCACTATTTGTTAAACCGCAAACCAACTTTCAATTCAGCAGCATGAATTTTATCGCTGCTCTGCAAGCCCAAGCGCGGATATCGGGTATAACTGTATTCAATTTTTGCAAAAAGCCTTAAATATTCATTTAATGTAAACAAGTAACCAAAGTCGAAGCGGGTTTGGTGTCCGAAAACACTGCCTTCGAGATTCGACATGCGTAACTGATTCAACAATAAACCATATCCAACATAAGGAATAGCCTTTCGCTCGGCAGCTAAATGATGGCGAACGGTCCATCCATACGATAAAATGCGGGCGTTGTTCCGGCTTTCGCCCTGCGACAAAAAAGTGTAGCCCAATGGTACAGTAATGAACGAAGCCGGCTTACCGCTAAAGCCCGAAAGCTGCCAGGCATAATCGAACAAAACCGTTGGCCCTGCATTTTTAATATCGAAAGTAGTTGAGGGCAAATAGCGATACCCCAATTCCAATGCATAATTTTTAGGCACACGGTGAATTTCCTGTGCCTGCAAACCTATGCCAAGCAATAAATAAAGTGTTAAACCGAGAAAAAATATTTTATTCATAATTAAATATTTCAGCGTAATCCAAAACCCTTCTGTTCGAATTTTGTTCACAAAACCTTCAATAAAAACTTTAAAAAGTTGATTATAGAAAGCATCCATACAAACAAACAGGGCACTTACTAATTTATCAAGTACATTTATTTATTGAACAATGGTTTTTTGTATATTGCAATTATATTTGTCAATGAAACAATTACTTAATAATTAAAAAAATTAAACCATGAATCCAGTTTTAATAGCCATTTTAATTTCTGTCGCATTCATCTTGTTGGTGTTTGTTTTTATGTACAACAACCTGATCCGCAAACGCAACGAAGTAGATAACGCCTTTGGGGGCATGGACGTACAATTGAAAAAACGTTACGACCTTATTCCCAACATTGTAGCAACCGTTAAACAATACGCTACCCACGAAAAAGAGTTGCTGACCAAAGTAACCGAAATGCGTGCAAAAGCAACAAGCGGAAACATAAGCAATGAAGAGAAAGTTGCCCTCGACAACCAGATTTCGGCCGGAATGAAAAGCATTATGGTAGCGGTTGAAAACTACCCCGACCTGAAAGCCAACGAAAACTTTATGAACTTGCAACGCACCCTTAACGAGGTTGAATCGCAAATATCGGCTGCCCGCCGCACCTACAACGCGGTAATTACCGACTATAACAACGCCATTCAAACCTTCCCTAGCAACATTATGGCCGGAATGATGAGCCTAAAACGCAAAGAGGTATTTGTTATACCCGAAACCGAAAGGCAAAATGTTGATGTGAAAAATTTGTTTAACTAGCAAGTCATTGTTAGATACTCGATGCTGGTTTGTTTGATATTTTTTAGCATCCAGTATCCAGCATCCAGTATCCAGCATCCAGTATCCAGCATCCAGCATCCAGCATCTAGCACCCAGTATCCAGCATCCAGTAACCAGCATCCAGTAACCAGTAACCAGTAACCAGTAACCAGTATCCAGCATCATGATTAAAAAAGAAGAACTACAAAGTTTGTACGAAAGCCAGTTGAAAGGTAAACTTGCCGGATTGGAAGATTTGCGAAAAAGTGTTGCTAAACGAATAATCACAGGAATAGTTTTAATTGCTTTGCCCGTTATTATTGGAGTAGCCGTTTTTGTTTATCTCGACTCAAATCACAATGCATCGATGGGTGGACTGGAAAATGTGCTACCATTTGTGATAATAGCAATCATAATTACCGGTATTGTGCTTCTGGTACTTAATATTAAAAAGAAAAATGAATACCGGCGCAGGTATAAAAATGAGGTAGTAGCCGAAGTAGTGCGGGCCATTGACCCCGAATGGAGTTACGCCCCCGATGGCTGCATTTCGCAAGGTGAGTATTACA
>DAOSWJ010000148.1:0-7909 GCA_035380005.1 Prolixibacteraceae bacterium
CTACTTTTTCGTTTATGGCCTCGAGCTGATACCTGCCAATATGATCGAAAAAGTAGAGGTGGTGCGTGGCGGTGGTTCTGCTTTGTACGGTAGCAACGCTATTGCAGGTACTATTAATATTTTGTTGAAAGATCCAATTAAAAACAGTTACGAAATTGGTTTTAATTATTCTGCCGTAGGTGTTGGGATTGAACAAGATAAACTATCTGCCGACTATTCACTGAATTTCAATACATCGATTGTTTCTGCTGATCTGAAAACAGGTCTTACCGTTTATGGTTTTACTCGCGATAGGGGCATTTTTGATGCTAATGCCGATGGTTTTTCCGAAATTTCTCCAATGAGCAATTTAACGCTTGGTTCGCGTTTTTTTCACCGTTTTGGATATCGTAACAAATTGAGTGTCGATTATTTTGCCATTAAAGAAGAAAGGGCAGGGGGCAATAAATACGATTTACCTTTGCACCGGCGCGATGTGGCCGAAGCTGTCGATCATAACCTTCAAACCGTTTCAATGGCTTATGAACAGTTTTTTAGAGATTACGATTTATTTACCATTTTTGGAGCCGGTCAATTTCTTAACCGCGATTCGTACTACGGTGCCAATCAGTCGTTAAGCGACTACGGTAATTCTGTCGATCGTACTTATAATATTGGTGCTCAGTATAAAGCAAACTTTTCATATGCTTCGCTTATTGCAGGTTTAGAGCACACCGGTTCGTACCTTACCGATAAAAAATTGGGGTATCCCGATTACGAAAATGCAGTTATTGAAAATAACACAATTGTTGAAGTGCCTCAAATTGGCAATACTTTGGTGTCTGATCAAGCTTTGCTTACTTCGGGTGCTTTTGCCCAGTATGACCTACAGCTCGATAAATTAAAAATCGCAGTAGGCGGACGTTTCGATCATTATCAGGTTATTGACAATGCCAAGCCCGATGCCGAAGCTAAAACTGGGAATGTTTTTAGTCCAAGGCTCAGCTTAATGTACAGTATCCATTCGCAACTACAGGCTCGTGTAAGTTATTCGCAAGGTTACAGGGCACCACAAATTTTCGACGAAGATTTGCATATCGAAACATCTGGTTCACGACAGGTTATCAATGTAAATGCTCCCGATCTAAAGCAGGAAACCAGTCACAGTACTATGCTTTCGCTCGATTACAATGGCTTAATTGGACCGGTTTTTACAGGTTTGTTGGTCGAAGGTTTTTATACACGATTGAGCAATCCGTTTGTAAACGAAATTGGAACACCCGATGAAAATGGAACGGTATTATATACTCGTGTTAATGCCGAAGATGGTGCAACTGTAAGTGGCGTGAACATTGAGCTTAAGCTAAAGCCTTCAAGGAAATTATCATTCAATTCGGGCTTTACTATTCAAAAAAGTATTTACGATCAGGCTCAGGAGTTCGATGAAAAAAGATTTTTCAGAACACCCGATAATTACGGATTTTTTGCAGTCGATTGGGAACTATCAAAAAAGTTTAAGCTCTCGGCAACGGGAAATTATACAGGAACCATGCTGGTGCCTTATTTTGGTCCTAATACCAACCCCGATTTTGGCGAATTACGTACATCGGATGAGTTTTTCGACTTAGGCTTAAAATTCAGATATAACATAAAACTTAACGGGGCTACAATGCAATGGTACGGTGGTGTGAAGAATTTATTTAATGCTTACCAGAATGATTTCGATTTAGGAATCGATCGTGATCCTGCATACATGTACGGGCCTGTTGCTCCACGCACACTTTACATTGGGGTGAAAATTGGGAATCTTGTAAATTGATCGCTAATTTTTATACTTTTATGCCTCAAAACATAAAAGTATGGAAAGAAAGTTAAATGATTTACAACCCAATAGCATTTGGAATTATTTTGAAGCAATATGCCAGGTGCCCCGCCCATCGAAAAACGAAGAAAAAATAATTGCCTTTTTGGAAGCTTTTGCTGCCGATAAAGGTTTGGAAATCAAAAAAGACGAAGCCGGTAACGTTTTAATAAGCAAGCCGGCTTCGCCTGGTTTTGAAAATCGACCGATGGTTGTTTTGCAGTCACATCTCGATATGGTGTGCGAAAAAAACAGCAATGTTGATCACGATTTTATGACCGATCCCATAAAACCATTTATCGACGGGGAATGGGTTAAGGCCGAAGGAACAACTTTAGGTGCCGATTGTGGTATTGGAATAGCTGCATCGTTAGCGGTATTGGCCGATAGAAGTTTGCAACACGGACCAATTGAATGTTTATTTACTGTTGACGAAGAAACTGGTCTGACAGGTGCTTTTGCCCTTCAACCTGGCTTTTTTGAGGGTAAAATATTGCTAAACCTTGACTCGGAAGACGAAGGTGAAATTTTTATTGGTTGTGCAGGAGGTATCGATACGCTTGCTAATTTCCCATATAAGAAAGAAAATGTGCCTGCCGGATTTTTTCCAATAAAACTGAGCATATCGGGTTTGAAAGGGGGACATTCGGGCGACGACATCAACAAAGGCCGTGGAAACGCCATTCGTATTTTAGCCCGTTTCCTTTGGTTTGCTTATCATCATTATGGTATTCGATTGGCAAAAATTAGCGGTGGTAATTTGCGCAATGCCATTCCACGCGAGGCTTGCGCCATTGTTATGGTTCAAAATGGCTATAAAGAAAATCTTGTTGCCGATTTCAATATTTTTAAACACGATATTGCTGTTGAATATGCATTAAATGAGCCAGTATTAAAAATCGATCATGGTTCTACCAGTCCTCCTGATTTTGTTTTCGACGATACTTCGGCAATCAACCTGATAAACGCTTTGTTCTTGTGTCCAAATGGGGTTCAAAGCATGAGTTCGCGTATGCCCGGAATGGTTGAAACTTCAACTAACCTGGCTTCGGTCAAAATGGAAGTCGATAATGCGGTAGTGGTTACTACCAGCCAGCGCAGCGAGATTGAAACTGGTAAAAAAATGGTTGCCGATCAGGTGATGGCTTTGTTCGAGCTTACAGGTGCTAAGGTTCGCCACAGCGATGGTTATCCTGGTTGGACACCCAATCCCGATTCGCCTGTGCTAAAAGTTGCTGTCGATACATACAAAAAGCTTTTTGGAAATGCTCCTAAGGTGCGCTCAATTCATGCTGGTCTCGAATGTGGTTTGTTCCTCGAAAAATATCCTCAATTGGATATGGTATCGTTTGGACCTACAATTTTAGGTGCACATTCGCCCGATGAAAGGCTCAATATTGCTTCTGTTAAAAAGTTTTGGGAGCATTTGGTGTTAATGCTCAGTAGCTTTTAGCTGTAAAGCCAATTGTTAAATAGCAACCCGTGAATAGGGGGTAAGTTCGTGGCTGGCAAATTCTCCTTTTAAAAATTTATAATATCCCGTTATTGCTATCATGGCTGCATTATCGGTGGTGTATTCAAATTTGGGAATAAAAAGTTGCCATTTATGTTTTTGTGCTTGTATCGCTAATTCATTACGCAATCCTGAGTTGGCCGATACACCACCAGCTACAGTTATGGTTTTTATGCCGGTTTCTTTCGAAGCCCTTATCAGTTTTCCTAATAGTATATCAACAATGGTTTTTTGTAACGAAGCGCATAAGTCAGCTTTGTTGTCGTCGATATAATTAGGGTTAATTTTAAGAGCATCGCGCAAATGGTACAAAAAGCTGGTTTTAAGTCCGCTAAAACTGTAGTTTAATCCTTCGATACGTGGTTTGTTGAAAACAATGGCGTTGGGATTGCCTTGTTGTGCAAGTTTATCAATAATTGGTCCTCCCGGATAAGGCATATCCATAACTTTTGCGCATTTGTCGAAGGCTTCACCAGCAGCATCGTCAATAGTCTGCCCAATTACTTCCATATCGAGGTAATCTTTTACCAGTATAATTTGTGAGTTTCCGCCCGATACCAACAGGCACAAGTGAGGAAAAGCCGGTTTGGGGTTTGTTTGTCCGGGTTGATCAACAAAGTGAGCCAATACGTGACCCTGTAAATGGTTTACCTCAATCATTGGAATATTAAGCGATAACGAAAGCCCTTTTGCAAACGAAGTTCCTACCAGCAACGAACCCAATAAACCGGGGCCACGTGTAAAAGCAATGGCATTAATTTTGTTAAGCGATATGCCGGCTTGTTTAATGGCCTGATCGACAACCGGAACGATATTTTGTTGGTGAGCCCTCGATGCAAGTTCGGGAACAACGCCGCCATAAGCTTCGTGAACTTTTTGGCCTGCAATAATATTCGACCTAATGGTACCGTTTTCAATAATTGCAGCCGAAGTGTCATCGCAGCTCGACTCAATACCCAGTATGGTAATTTTATTGTTGTTGTTCATAAAATTTGGTATGGCTTTTTTGTAGCATTTAAGCCATATTTTGAGGTAAATTATATTAATTTGTAACGTGTTAAAATACGGAGGGCAAAAGTATTAAAAAATCGGCAAAAATAGCAGTTGTAGTAATTAGCGTTTTACTTTTAATAGTAAGCATAGCCTATGTTGCTTTACAAAGCAAATATGTGCAAACCATTATTATTTCGAAAATTACACAAGTTGTTTCAGAAAAAACCGGTACCGATATCAGCATCCGTAGAGTAAATATTACTTTTTTTAGGAAAATTATTGTTTCGGATGTGTATTTGGCTGACAAGCAGAACGATACTTTGATTTTTGTCAATAAAGTTGTTGCCGACATCGATTCTCTTTCGTTTAAGCACAAAAAAATAAGTTTTGGCGAAATTCAATTTAAAAAGCCTTTAATTAATGTCGATAAAACCGATAGTGCCTACAACTTCGATTTTTTACTTGATTTGCTTCCTGTGTCAAAAACCGATACCAGTAGTATGGCTTGGGCATTCAACGTGAAAGGTATTTCCATCGAAAACGGACAAATTGAATACAACCATAACGGACTTCCGGATAATATCCAACAGCTAACCAGTTTAAAAAATGTTGATTTAAGAATTTCGGCCTTAAAAATTTTACCCCAAAATGGTATGTGTGTTAATATTGAAAAGCTCTCTTTTAATACAGCAAGTACTTTGCATTTAAACGATTTTGCGGCTAATGTCGATTATCGGCAAAATGAATTAATGGTAAAAAGCTTGAAAACACATACAAAGCACTCCCAATTGATGTCCGATTCAATTAAGATAGATTTTAACAAGTTTTTTGAATCGGGCAGCGCAAACGATATTGTTTTCGATGCACAAATAAACAATTTAGATTTTGGATTTGGCGATATTGCATTTGTGCTCGATTTATTCGAAGGATACGATTTCAGAGCTTTGCTCGAAGGCCGTGTTCATGGTAGTTTTAACGATATGCATTGCCGCGATTTTAAACTAAGTGTTGGCGACTTTACAAAACTATACGGAAATATATATCTGAACGGTTTACCCGATTTTAAATCGACTTACATTTTTTTCGATTTAAATGAATCGTATGCCAACCTTATGGAAATTAGAAACTTAAACCTGCCACCAAAAATACAAAAGGCCATCAACAATATGCCCGATTTCTTAAATAACTTGGGCGATTTTAGTTACAGTGGTAATTTTACCGGTTTTATCGACGATTTTGTTGCTTATGGAACTGCATACAGTAATCTAGGAAAAGTAAGCACCGATATTTCGTTCAAACCACAAAGCAGGGGTAAATTAACCATTAACGGTCAATTGAATGCTGAAAACCTTAAAGTCGGCAAAATATTCGAAAGCGAAATCCTTAACGAACTCTCGTTAAGTGGTAGTGTTGATGGAACAATCGATATGGAGTCGAATTTTGATTTGATTTTTAATGGTATGGTTCAAGCCCTCGATATCAACAACTATCGATTCAATAATATCGATTTGGATGGAACGGTAAGTAACGATCAGTTTGTAGGTATGTTTGCGGTAAACGATCAGTACTTGAAAATGAATTTTAACGGAAAACTTGATTTGGTTCCACAATTGCCTGTTTTTGAATTTGTTGCTGATGTAGAGCATGTCAACCTCGATGCTTTAAATATATTCAATAACCCTGGGGCAACGGCTTCGGCTTTGATCGATGCAAATTTCGAGGGCGATAAAATTGATAATGTTAAGGGGCAATTGTCACTCACCAATTTGAAGTACAAAAACAATATCGATGAGCTTGAAGTTTCAAAAGCAACATTGTTTAATAATCCGGGGCCTGATTATAGTGTAATTCGATTTAGAAGCGATTTAATTGACGGTGATATAACAGGGCATTACAATTTTGCAAATATTTATTCATCCCTACTTCAATTTTACAAATATTACTTGCCGTCGTCGGTGGCTAAAAATGTCGAAATAACAAACGATGTCAACCATTTCGATTATATTTTTCAATTAAAAAACATTGAGCCAATTTTAAGGCTAATTAGCCCCGATTATTACCTTGAACCCAATATTACTTTAAGTGGGTATTATCATCCGTCACAGAATAATTTTTTACTCGAAACATTTGTGCCTTTTGCCCGTATTGGAAACAAGGGAGTAGAACAGCTAAGCTTGAAAATTTTGGCCAATAAACAACAATTTTTGTGCGATACCAAGACCGAAAAGTTTAGATTGAACGATCAGCTCAATTTGTACAATCTAGCAATTGCATCTCAGGCACAAAACGATAGTTTAAGAGTTGATTTGAATTGGAACAATTATAAAAGCAAAAACAATTATAGCGGAAGTATTGGTACTTTAACTCATTTTGTACAAAATGAGTTAAGGGCTTCAAATATTAATGTTAGCATTGAACCGTCGGTTGTTGTTATTGCCGATTCGGTTTGGAATATTGGTAAAAGCTATATGAAAATCGATTCAACTGCAATAGGATTCAAAGATATTCATATGTATGGGAACGATCAGCATATTTACATTGAAGGAGGTATTGCGCAAAACGAGACAGCTGCATTGGATATAAATCTATTTAACCTCGATTTTGGATTAATTCAGCCTTTAATGGGACGAAACGATTTTTCTGGAAAAATTAATGCAAAAGCACAACTAAAAGATCTTTACCGAAAATTCATGCTCAACCTCGATATGAATATTGATAGTTTTGCTTATCAAGATGGTTTATTGGGCGATTTAAAGCTTACCAGTTTTTGGGATTCCGATTCTAATAACTTGGTGTCGAACCTTAGCATAGTAAACAACAACAAAGAATTGGTGGTTGCTTCAGGTATCATCGATCCTATTAATAGTCAACTGAATCTTGGTTTGCTTTTCGATCATACACCTGTTTCAGTACTTGATTTATTTATGCCTTCAACGTTTAACCAATTTCATGGTGCTGTTAAAGGTAATGTTCATTTATATGGCAATTTGAGCCATTTGATGATGGACGGAATGCTTACGCCGGTTGAAGAAACTGGTTTGGGTTTAACGTTCTTGAATACGGTTTATAGTTTTACCGATCCGGTTTATTTTCGAAACGACTCGATAATATTTTCAAACCTGATTTTTTTCGATCAGTATAAAAATACTGCAATTTTAAATGGTTCTATAAGTCATCATACTTTTAATAATATGAAGTTTAATATGGCTGTAGAAACCAATAATCTTTTAGTGTTAAATACTACTTCGGAACACAACGAGTATTTTTATGGGAAAGGTTTTGCCAAAGGAAACGTTATGATTAAAGGTGATATGGAGGAAACATTAATTGGAGGTGATATCAGAACCGAAAAAGGAACCAGTATTAATATACCCTTCGAAACCAGCGAAAATGCAGTAAAATACGATTTCATTGAATTCATAAATATTGTTGAAGAAGAAACCGATAGCAGAGCTTACAACGTAGTTACATCGGGTTTAAATATGGATTTCGATGTTGAAATAACCCCCGAAGCAAAAGTGCAGTTGATTTTCAATTCGCAAATTGGAGATATAATAAGGGGC
>DAOSWJ010000149.1:0-7908 GCA_035380005.1 Prolixibacteraceae bacterium
TGCAGCTTTTTTAACAAAAACAACGATACCATAAATATTCGGGTCAATGCTCTTTTGAACGAAAACTGGTTGGCTTATTCCGATTCGTTGGTTTTAATTCGGGCACACGTTTTATTACACGATGTAAAGGAATTTTTGGGATTAAGCGACTCTGTTAAAACTATTGGTTTTCAAGCCTATGCATACAATGGCGATAGTGTTGATCATTACTTAAACAACAAGCAACTTGAATTAAGTAAAAACTATGGCATGGTTCAGGCTTTTAATTTTCTGAATTTTTTGGATAATGAAAATGAATCTGAACAATACCATTTGGTTGGTTTGTCGGAACCTAAGGTAGGTGTTCAAAACCTTACTTGGTTCGATGTTTTTGATTTTCAGGTTGGTGATGAGATTCATATTTACGAGTTAGATGCTGATTGGGAAGGATCTGCAAGAAGTATCTCAAAAAAAAATATTCTCAAATATATTGACCGTACAAATTATGCCGATTCAATTGTTTATATGGTAGATAGAGCTACTGAACAACAATATCGAAGCATGACTTCCGATTCAACTTGGACTGTCTTCGACACAGTAAAAACGGTTATTAGACGCAACGAAAGCTTCGATCAATTGCCCGAATATCCGGTTTTTCATGATAGCAATGAATATTTTGTTGTTAATTGTCAGTACAATATGGATGGATTTGAGGTAAAGTACAGGAGTGCAGGAATATATAGAAATGATGAATCGGCATGTTATAGACCCGTTATTTCTGACGGAGGAAGATCTGATTATTATTACCAAGCTTTGGGTGGGCCTTATTATAAAGCTGATACGGGGCCTGCCGTGAGTCATGAAAGAAGCCTTGTTTATTATAAAAAAGGAAGTTTGGAGTGGGGCAGTGCTTATGTTATAACTGATGCTGAATCGACGCATATTTCAAATGAAATTAAAGTGTATCCTAACCCGGCAAGCAGTTTTATTTACATTGATGTTCCAAAATTAACAGAAAGTATAAACTTTGAATTATTTGATTGGACTGGAAGGCATGTTTTGCAAAAAACAGTTTCAAGTAGTATTGATTTTATTGATATTTCTTACTTAAAAAAGGGTTTGTATTTTTACATCATTGGAAACGATATGGAACTTATTAAGAGTGGGAAATTAAAAATTTCAAATCATTGAAAAAGACTTAAGCTAGTGAAACTTCAACTCGGTAAATATTTTTTAGATTGGAAAGAGCTATTCCGACCCGGGGCGTTCAAATATTTTGATTCTTTTGTCGATTTTCAGATTGAGAAAGTCTTTGAAAATACTGCATCGAATGAAAAGGCTTTGTTTTTGTCGGAGTTGTGCCGCTTGGCATATATTAAGGACAACCATTTGAGGGCCGAAGTACTTAATACGTACGGTATGGTCGAGGATTTTTCATTTTCCCGAAAGGGTTGCCAGTTGTACGGGCTTTCGTTTACCGATGCCACGGTTCAGCAAAAAATAATTTGTTTCAGGGGAACCGACGATGTTTTCGATTATAAACACATTTTTACCTTAGGTAAAAGTAAGTTCTCAAAAGGGGGCGAAGTTTACAGGGGTTTTTACAGCTCGTTTTTAAATATTGAAGAAACAATTGAAAAGCTTAGTTCACAATATTCCAATAGTAAGGTTTGGCTTGTAGGACATAGTCTTGGAGGTGTTTTGGCGTTAATGTCGGCTTGCTATTTTAAAAATCCCGAATTGAATGTTTTTGGTATTCCGAAAGTAGGCGATTGCCGCTTCAATGAAAATTTAATGGAGATGGTAATCAATTACTATCATCTCGATGGCGATTTTATTGAATATTTGCCCTTCGATAAAAGTTTTGAAAAATTGAATTGCCAGTTAATTCCAAGTGTAAAGCTTAATAACCGTTCGTGCCCTACATTACTTTATTCGCATGCACCAATTGCTTATAGTTTGAATATTAGTTTGCGAGTGTAAATTTCAGGTTTAACTATGCTTCGCTCCGTTGATCTGCGCTTTGCTTCGATTCAGGTTTCACTTTTTCACTTTTTCACTTCTTCACTTCATCACTTTTTCACTCCTTTACTCCTTCACTCTTTCACTTCATCAACCCAACATCCCATTTTTCCAACATTCCAACATTCTGAGTTTGGGCTTTTCTGCTTTAAAACAGGCAAAATTAATTGAATGGATATTCTCCATCTACATCGGTAAGTACTTCAACGCCTGTTTCGGTAACCAGTACAGTGTGTTCAAACTGTGCCGAAAGCTTGTTGTCGATGGTACGGGCTGTCCAGCCATCGGCCTTGTCAACACGTGTGCGCGATTTACCTTCGTTAATCATGGGTTCAATGGTGAAGGTCATGCCCGGTTGCATAATGGGGCCGGTGTTTTGTCGGGCAACGTGTTCTATTTGAGGGTCTTCGTGAAAATCAACTCCACAGCCGTGACCACAAAACTCGTAAACTACAGTAAAGCCTTTCGATTTAGCATACCTCGAAATTACAAAACCAATGTTGCCAACCCTGTTGCCGGGTTTTACCTGTGCAATTCCCAGGTTCAGACAATGCTTGGAGGCTTCGATCAGGTTGCTGGCTTTAGGCGAAATTTCGCCAATGCTGAACATTTTGCTGGTGTCGCCATAATAGCCGTTTAATATTGTGGTAACGTCAATGTTTAAGATATCGCCTTCTTTTAAAATGGTATTTTGTGAAGGAATTCCATGGCATACAACTTCGTTGAGCGAAATGCACGACGATTTTGGATAGCCATGATAGCCTAGTGTTGCCGGTATGGCGCCATTGTCGCGCATGTATTGTTCAATTAAATTATCGAGATATTCAGTTGATACCCCTTCTTTGATAAAACCTCCAATCATTTTTAGAGTATTACCTGCAAGTTGACTGCTTTTACGAATGCCCTCAATTTGTTCGGGCGTTTTAATGATTATTCCCATTTTATAAAATTTGTCGCAAAATTGGCGATAAGCACCGATTTTTCAAAGCTTTGATCAATAATTTATACCAAATGTTTATTTATAGTTCGCAATATTCGCCATCGTTTGCAAGGTTTTTACATGGGTATCGCCAGCCACTGGCTTCGTATTTAATAAGGCTCTCCGACTCGAGAGGCCCCCAAGTGCCGGCCGGATAGCCATGCAATGGGGCATTTGGATTATTATCCCATTCGTCGATAACCGGTTGTACAATTTCCCATGCTTTTTCAACATTATCGCCACGGGCATAAAGTGTTGCATCACCGTGGATGCAGTCGAGCAATAAGCGTTCGTAAGCTGTTGGAACGTACGAATCGGACAGGTCGGAATAATGAAAACGCATGTTTACGGTTTTAACATTGAAACCGGCGCCGGGTTCTTTTAAACCCATTTTGAGCAGTATGCCTTCATCAGGTTGTATGCGTATTATCAATTGGTTGGGAGTATTCATTGTGTTAACCAGCGAGTCGAACAAGTGGTGAGGCGTTGGCCTGAAATTGATTACAATTTCGGTAGCACGTGTAGGCATTTTTTTGCCTGTTCGTATGTAAAACGGAATGCCGCTCCAACGCCAATTGTCGATGTGCAGTTTCATGGCCACAAATGTTTCGGTGCGCGAACTGGGGTTCACACCTTCTTCTTCGCGATATCCAACAACGCTTTCGCCGCCAATGTGCGAAGCCGTGTATTGTCCCCTCACCACATTTTCGTTAAGGTTTTTTGGGTCGAGTGGTCTTATCGATTGAAAAACCTTTAACATTTCGTTGCGAATGGCATTGGCTTCGATTACTGTTGGTGGTTCCATAGCCACCAAGCCAACCAGTTGAAGAAGGTGGTTTTGAAGCATATCGCGCAAAGCACCCGATTCGTCGTAATAACCCCCTCGTTTTTCAACACCGAGTTTTTCGGCCGATGTTATTTGTATGTGGTCGATGTATTTGTGGTTCCAGAGTGGTTCCCAAAGGCTGTTGGCGAACCTGAGCACCATAAGGTTCTGTACTGTTTCTTTACCCAAATAATGATCGATACGGTACAATTGGCTTTCGCTAAAATATTTGAGAAGGTCTTTATTGAGTAAGCGTGCGCTTTGTAAATTTATGCCAAAAGGTTTTTCAATTATTATACGCTTGAACCCGTTGTTTTCTTTGTTGAGGCCAACAGCGGCAAGATGTTCGGGTATAATTGAATACATCGATGGGGGAGTTGACAAATAGAAAACAATGTTTCCGGGTGCACCTATTTCGGCACTAATTGAATCAATCCGTTGCTTAAGTTTGTGGTAATCGTCTTTTTTTGTGGTTTGAATCGACTCGTAATGCAGGTGATTTAAGAAATCGTCGATGGGTTTATCGGCGGGCAAAAACTCTTTCATTTTTTCGCGAAAACTTTCATCGCTCATTTCGGTGCGGCTAACGCCCAAAATGGCAAACGGATGGCCCAATAAATCTTGCTGATGGAGATTGTAAACAGCAGGTACAAGCTTACGTTTGGTTAAATCGCCCGATGCGCCAAAAATTACAATTATATGTGGTACTGTTTTTTTAATCATAACTGTTAGTTTGTTTTTCTTTTATTGGAATACTAAACAATATTTTATAAAAGAAGTTTTTTTAATTCTTAAATAATTGTCTATGTCGTCCATACTATCAAATGGTTGTCGAGTTCGATGTGCTTTAATTCAAAATTCATGGTTTTATTTTCAGTCACGAATGTTGCCTGAGCTTTTCCTTCAGGAAGGACTTTCTTGACATGAATTTGTTTCGAAAAACTGATGTTGTTTTCGTTTACTGCCTTAAAAATGGCTTCTTTGGCACACCAGTAAAGTATTTGGCTGTTGGGCAGCTTTGTGGTTTCAATATCGCTTAATTCTTGTTCGGAAAGAAAACGTTTGGCCACTTTTTCGATATTGCGGTTTGTTGGTTCAATGTCGATTCCGGCATAAGGGTTTGTGCAAAGCAAAATACCTACCATTGTTTTTGCATGCGAAATGCTAAGGTGGCGTGAGTGATTTTGCAAAATGGGTTTGCCCGATTCGGCATAAACAATGCTTGGCCAAAAGCCCAGTGTTTCCCATAATAGCAGCCTTACAGCTAGCCATTCTTTTTTACGGCATTCGTTATTGATTTGTTGGTATGTTTTTTTTTCGGTTTGCGAGAGTTGAACTTTATCTTCGAAAAACGATAAGGGTTCGGTTAAAGCCCAAAGTGCCACACGGTATGTGTGTTCGTACTGATTGTAAATCAACGGCATGTTATTCCCAGTTTAATGTTTCGATAAAATGTAGGATATCGCTTTCGATAAAATTGATTACCGGCTGAAGCGAGTCGTAGTTTGGGATTTCGCTTATATAAAACGATCCCCTGATAAAATGATTGGTGCTGTCGGTGAGGTGAAATTGCAATGGTGAGGCGGTATTGCCTTTTATTTCGTAAATGGTGCCCCATACATTTTGTGGAGCATTTACAAATATTTTTTCGTTTATCGATATGGCTTTAATTGCATGTTTGTATGCCAACTCGTGCGATTCGTCGGTCAATAAATGAAGGTTGTTGTCGATTGCTTTGTACGAAATGTGCAACTTGGCTTTGTGTTTGGCTATTTCGATATTTAGCCAATAGGGTTCGGCCATAAATGAAGTGTCGGCAATAAGTTTTGCATAGTTTGGGTATTCGAAACGATAGGGATAAAGCGATAAGTTGGATTGTTGGTAGCTTTTTTCCGGAAAGTCGATCCTGAAATATGCCCTTGGTTTGGGGTTGAATTTTTGCTTGCAGGCATTTAAAACCGTTAGCCCGATGAATAAAAATGCAACAAACACTAATTTTATATGTCCTTTTCTCATAACCCGACAAAAGTAAGTTTTATTCGCAAACGATTATTCGGCTGAATTATTGAAAACTACTTTTATTTTAACAATTCGCCTTTTGCTTAGCGCTTCAACAACAAATTCGATGTGCTTGTAAACAAGTTTTTCGTGCATTAATGGAAAATCACCTTTCATTTCGAGCAAAAGACCGGCCAGGGTATCGGCCTCGCCTTTGATTTCGTCGAAAAAATGACTGTCGAGATTGCTTATCCTGAAAAAATCGTTCAGTTGTGTTTTTCCGTCGAAAATGTATGTTCTCTCGTCAACTTTTGCGTAAAGACGGTCGTCTTCGTCAAATTCGTCAATAATGTCGCCAACAATTTCTTCCAAAATATCTTCGAGAGTAACAATGCCCGATGTGCCGCCGTATTCATCAACAACAATTGCCATGTGTACTTTCGATTTTTGAAATTCTTTCAGCAGGTCGTCTATTTTTTTGTTTTCGGGCACGTAAAATGGAGGCCTGATTATGCTTTGCCATTTAAAATCGGCTGGTTTATCGAAATGGCTTAGCAGGTCTTTTATATATAAAATGCCTTCAACATTGTCGAATGTTTCGTTGAATACAGGTATGCGTGAGTAGCCCGATTCGGTAATAACCGAAAGAACTTTGTCGAATGTTTCGGTAAAATCAATGGTAATAACATCGATGCGTGGAGTCATTATTTGATCAACGCTGGTTGTTCCAAATTTAATAATGCCTTCGAGTATGCCTTTGTCGTCCGATAATTCAACTTCGGAGGTCAGCTCAAGGGCTTGCGATATCTCGTCGATTGAAATGTTTTTACTTTGTTTGGCCATTCGCTTGTTTACTATCGATGTTGAGCCGATTAGTAGTTTGTTTAGGGGCAAAAATATTTTTGAAAGATAGAACAAAGGGATAGCCATCAGTTCGGCAAAAGGAAGGGCAACATGCGATGCATATATTTTTGGCAGTATTTCGCCAAATAGCAAAAGCAAGAAGGTGATTAGTACAACTTCAACAATAAAACCGAAAACAGGTGCATTTGTAAAATCGACTGTTTTATGAAAGAGGTAGGTTGACAAAATAATAATGGCAACATTAATAAAGTTGTTGGCTATGAGTATTGTACCCAAAAGATGGTTGGGTAGTTGAAGATGATCATTTATATGGATATGTTTTTTATTTTTTGGATTTTTAAGTTGATCTTTATCGGCCGGCGAAAGCGAAAAAAAAGCAACTTCGGAGCCCGAAATCAGTGCCGAACATGTTAATAATACTATCAACACGGCAAGTCCGATAATTATGCCCCAGTTAAAAGGGTGAAATGTTATATCCTGTAAAAAGGAAAATATATGTGGAATACTGTCGGTTTCCAAAGTTGCTTCAAATTAAATTAGAATGGCAGGTCGTCGGTAGGTTCATCTGCTTCCATGTTGTTAGCAGCGTTCGGAGCCTGTTCATTTTTAGTATAATTATTGTCTTGTGCGTTGCCATTCGATTGGGCAGTATCTTCTTTGCGACCCAGTAACTGAATGGTATCAGCAACAATTTCGGTTATGTATTTCTTAATACCGTCTTGCTCGTATGTGCGCGTTCTTAGCCTGCCTTCTACATATATTTGTTTGCCTTTGTTGATGTATTTACTGGCTAGCTCGGCCAAACCACGCCATGCTACAATGTTGTGCCATTCGGTATTGGTTACTTTTTCGCCATTTTTGGCCAAATAAGTTTCACTTGTTGCCAGCGAGAAAGAGGCAACAGCTACTCCGCTTTCAATGTAACGTACGTCGGGTTCTTTACCTACGTTACCTACTAAAATTACTTTATTTACCATGTTTTTAGGTGTTTAAAGGTTAAACAATTTAATAAAGCTAAAAAGCTTTCGCTGTTGTGTATACAAAATTTCAAAAAAAATGCTAAATATATTGACCAACAGGCCATATTGTTGTTTAAATGCTTTTTTAAGGCACAAAAATACACATATTTGGCCGAAAAAATCTGCTATTTATAAAAAGAACCGTTCATTAAATAGTTTTCGATAATTTTTGGAACAGCAAGCCCAAAAATATCCCTTTTATTAATTTTTATGAAATTAGC
>DAOSWJ010000150.1:0-7907 GCA_035380005.1 Prolixibacteraceae bacterium
CTCCCTCATAAAATCAAATCAAGTTTGTCTGTATCTTATTTTTAGAAAGGCATGCATTGCTTAAAAAATTTCTGAAAGCCTTCACCTCTTATCTCAAACAAAAATAAGTTGTTATTCATTTTATCTACATTAAAAATACATTGCATTTCGTTCTGTATGTCTTTCTGCATAATTAATTGTCCATCGATACCATACACCTTTATGCTTTTTATAGGCATATTGCTTCTAACGCTAAAAATGTTCGCTTCAAACCTAATCAATTGAAGATCGACTTCGGTTTCCGATGAGAAAAATGAGCTATTAACCAAGGGCTTATTGCATTGGTATATTTTGTCGATAATAGCCTGAAATTTGGGCGCATAAACCACTGCTGTATCCTGATCTAAAGTTTCTAAAATGCCCCAACTTCCATAACGTGCACTTCGACCTCCGATAAAGCTGAAGTTCATGTACATCGACTTTTCATCACCTGTTAAAACACTCTCGACCAAGTTGAACCACTCGTTGTAAAGGTTGTACATTGCCGTATCGCGGTGCAAATCGAGCAAGGCTTGAGCATAAGTGGGTTCCTCGCCAAAAGGATGCGGAGTAATGTGCTGCCCTGCCTCGTAAAAAACAATCGGCATATTCAATTCTTGTGCAAGTTGATGTTGGTTTTTGATATAGTCAATTTCTTGCTCGTACATGTTTTTACGAACCCAATAAACAACATCGCTAACAGTAGCGGCACTACCAAGAGCATCGAGGTGTGTATCGCCTTGTTCGCCAAGACCAAAATATGCAGTAATGTTTAAGGCATCGAAACTACCGGGCCGAAGATTGTGCACAATACGGTTGGTAACATCTTGCCACCCGGTTTGTCCACCTGCTACCAAAATTAATCTTTCTCGTTGATCGGTAAAAACATCATCCCAAACATCTAAGTTTCGCTGCACATTGTCAACAATACCTTCGGGCCAAATTTTTCCACGGCCTTCGCAGAAAAAGGTATTCAACCACTGGGTTTGACCAAACATCCAGTTCCATATTTCGTTGCTGTATTCGGCATAAATCTTTAATTCAGGATTTAGAGTTTCTTTAATTAAGCTTGCCATTTCGGTTATGTATTCGTTTGAAGCGTTGTGCGGAACACATACCCACATGTCTTTATGCAAAGCATTGCATAATTGGCACATTATTTCGTAGGGAACACCTTTGTTGTGAGCCCAGGTGTAATACTGCATTTTACTGCGTTCGACCCAAGGTACTAAAGCTGTATCGGTAGGTTCATCAAAGTTTTCCCAAAAGTTGTCTGCGCTCCAATTGTTGGTGCTCCCCCAATCCATAAAACGCAGAGCTGCAAAATCGGCCAAACGTTCGAGATAAAGCGGGTTAAAAGGCTGTATGCTGTAACTTTCCTCGTGGCCGGGCATAATGAGCCTGAAATTTCGCAAGTGGTTTCCTTTTACCGAGCGGGTAATTACCAGTTCTAGAAACGAATCGGCGGAAGGGATTATTTCCACTTCGGCACGTCCGGGTTCGCTTTTTACTATTTTTCCATCGGCACGGAAATCAAAATCACCTACACCATCGTATAAAAAAGTATAAACACCCGGTTCCCAAGCTTCGAGCCAAGCCCAAACAGTAAAGACCATCTGACTGTCTTCGAGTGCCAAATCGGTTGAATAAAAAGGCAATTCGAGCGGATAGCCATTTTCATCTTTTTCAATTAAATGGCTCAATTCGGTATTCCAATGGTTTTGAGCATTACCACCAATCCAGGTGCGGTTTCGGGTTCCCCAGGTACGGGCATTGTGCATCATATCAACAAAAGGCATCTCGGTCATCCAGTCGCTTAACCCCGAAAGATTAGTGCCGATGTTGATTTTACAGGTTTGGTTTTGAGCAAAATTTTGCAAAGTAAAGAGGACTGACAGGAGGAGAATAATGGTGCGCATGGCTTTACAAATTAGTTTACCAAATTTAGTGAAAAACAACTTGATTTGATACCTGATATTGTGCTCCTTTTTTGGGATAAGATTAATTTTTATGCTAAAACATTCAAATTAATTGGTTTTGCTTTTATCGAATGAAAACAACCAATCGTAAAACGAAGGCTCCGACAGAGCTTTGTCCCAAATAGCATGCCCATAGCCCGGGTAGTTTGTGTAGCGCATTTTGCTTGCGCCAATCTCAATCAGCTTATTATAAACACGTTCGGTTAAATCGGGCGGATTGATTTCGTCGGCACTGCCATGAAACATCCACAAAGGAGTGTTTGCAATATTACTGGCCCAATGGGCAAAACCTCCTCCACAAATCGCTATTGCAGCAGCAAATTTATTGGGCATTTTATGCAACAAATCAAAAACACCTTCGCCACCCATCGATATGCCGTAAACATACAAACGGTTCGTGTCAATCGAATATTTCGAAATTATACTATCGAGAACATGAATTGCCATTTGTGTAGGTATTGATAAGCTTGAAAAACCTGTTCCATCCCAACTCCAACTGCTCCAATCGCCCCATTCGACGGGCGTTTTTGGCGTAAAAACAAAACATGGATTTTTTTGCTGAATATCGTTATTGTAAATGTCTAAATAAACTGTATGGTTATTACCCATACCGTGTAAAAACATTACTATGGGATATGATTTTGAAGCATCGTAATTTTTAGGTACAAATAAACCGTACTCCAGCTTTCCGTAAGTATATTCAGAATAGGTATCGGGCATATACTGTGCATTGCAAAATTCTATAATGCCCATTAGCAATATAATGATGCTTACTTTTTTAGCATTGTTTTGCATACGTTAAATTGATTATTTAAAATGAATTGCATTGAACTTGCATGTTTTCATTACCAAAAAATCTACTTCTTTGAAGACTTTTGTTCAAATTAGTCTTCTAATTATCAATTGATAACACTTTTGATAAACCTGATTTAATCTCGTCTAATATGAAATCAGGGATAATGCCCAGTTTTTCAATAAATCTTTCTTGAGAAACAGATCGAATTTGAAAACAATCTGCAGAAGAATCTTTTTTTAACCCATTTTTGGAGTCTGGCCTAATTTTAATCATCCAAGAGGCAATTTCATATTTTTCTTTCCAATCAGTTAATGGAACTATTACTTTCAAGGGTAAACGTCCTAATGCATCATCATTCACAATTATAGCAGGTCTTGTTTTTTTATCTCTGAACCAATTGTAGGATCAAGATTTATCAACCATATGTCACCTTGCTTCATAAAAATTTTCAAAATCGAGGTTCGTAAAAACGGTTAGCTCAGTATCTGTCAAATAATCAGAGACTAAAGCATCTGCAGCTTTTTTCATTTGATCATTATCCTCATGTTTCCGTATTGAGTGAATTGTTTTCTCGACCACATAAATCCTTTTAGGTATTGGTAATCGTTGAATTTCTCTTATTAACTCATTTGTTCTCATACCAATCATTTTGTACTTGCAATATACAAATAAATTGCATTACAATATTTCAAATTTATAAGCCCATGCAAAGCTTAGCATACCAAAATGCTAAACATTTTATCAAATACTTTTCTCTATATTGGAAATCTCACATTTTACTGTTTCGCCAACAACTTTGTCAGCGCTTTCTTTATCCCTTTCTCAATGCCTTTATAATCTTTAACTTCTTTATCGATATAAATAAAAGCAATGCTCAGTTGTATATTTTTATCGTTTGCCAATTCGGTTAATTGTTGCTTGTTAAGCCGATATGCTTCTTTTGCCCTGCGCCTTATCAGGTTACGTGTTACTGCATGTTTAAACGTTCGTTTGGGAACTGTGAAAACTACCTGTACCGAGGCGTTGTTCTCGTTCGTAGCAACTTCAGTTAAAAATAGCACCTTAAACGGATATACAAACATAGATGCACCTTGGTTAAAAAGCCTATCGAGCTTCGTTTTGCTACTTAACCTTTCTTCCTTTTTAAAAGTATTCCGATGCATTTAAAACCTTTTTTATAAAATGCGAAGATATGAATTTGCTGACAAATGAATGGCTTGCTTTTGAATGAATGTTTAATGTTGAAATGTTGCTTATTTATATCTTTGTACAAAATTCTGGTAAATATGGCTACATTTCTTTTCGATAAAATTGTATTTGGCCCTGTAAAAAGCCGTCGGTTGGGCGTTTCGTTAGGTATCAATTTACTTCCACAAAACAGTAAACTTTGTTCGTTCGATTGTATTTATTGCGAATGTGGCCGCAACCCCGATTCCCGAAAAGTGAAAGCTGTTTTGCCTCAACGCGAAACCGTTCGTAACAATCTCGAAACAAAGCTAAAACAGATGCTTTCCGATGGTGAACTGCCCGATGTAATCACTTTTGCCGGAAACGGAGAACCTACCTTGCACCCCGATTTCGCCGACATTATTGACGATACCATTGAGCTGCGCAACACCATTGCCCCTCAAGCACGAATTGCAGTATTATCAAACTCAACCATGTTGTTTAAACAAACGGTGTTTGAAGCCCTCAAAAAAGTTGACGATAACATATTGAAACTCGATTCGGCCATACCAAAAACCATCGAAATCATGGATTGTCCGGTTGGTAGGTTTAACATTGACGAACTGGTTGATCAACTTTGTGCGTTTGAAGGTAAACTCATTATTCAAACCCTGTTTTTAAGTGGCACCTACAAAGGTGAAGCATTCGATAATACAACTAATGCCGAGGTAAATGCCTGGATAGAACTGTTAAAGAAAATAAAACCTGAAAAGGTAATGATTTATACCATTGCACGCGATACTCCGGTGAGTACTTTAAACCGCGTACCTGTTGAAACACTCAACCGCATTGCACAAGAAGTAAAAACCCAAACAGGAATCGATACCGACGTTTCGGAATAAAAGGCTTAAAGCTTAACTTTTGTACGCTTTCCTTTATAGTGTAATTCTTGGTATTCGGCAGCTTCGGAACCACCAACCCCGTTGTTTTCAGTCACATTTACAACCCTGAACATTTTCTCTATTGTGCTTCCATGATGCGAACCTTCGGGCGAACTTATGGTAAGTGTTTTATTTTTCTCGGTATAATCGAAGGTAATTTTTGTAAAATGTTCAGTTTTGTAACCCATTCCATCGCCACCGTCTTCGTAATAAACAAACGAAGCATCGGCACCGGTATAAACCCTAATTTCGATAGCTTGTAAATTGTTTTGAGCCGTATCGGGTTGGCTTGTGATCATCGGAACAATTGAACCTTCTTTAACAAAAACCGGAATATTTTCGATGCTAACTTTTTGATCAACAGTTATTCCTCCGTCGGTCTTTTGGCCTGTCCAGAAATTGTACCAAGCGACATTGGCCGGTAATTGCACTTTGATCGATTTGGCTCCGGCTTGAGTAACCGGGCATACCATAAGCGATTGTCCAAAAAGATATTGCTGATCGATGGTAAGAATTTTTGGATCGTTGGGAGCAACAAACACCAGGGATTTAATCATCGCTTTGTTTTTTGCAACAGCATCGTAGGCTGTTGAATAAATATATGGTAACAACTGGTATCGTATTTGAATTGAATTGCTTGCGGCCTTATAATTTACACTTTCAGAACTTCCAAGCGACCACAGCTCGGTATTTATACCACCTTGAAATACAGGAGTAAATGCAGCAAACTGGTACCAACGGGTAAGCAATTCGTTACGATCAGCAGCGGGTAATGAGGAGCTTAATGTTGCCCCGCCTAAAGTTGTACTCCAATGTAACTGGCCGGTAAACGACGATGTAATTGCAGCACTAACTTGCGCCTTAAGCGCTTTCCAACTGCTTTCAACTTCGCCTGCTACCGAAATTAACCCATAGCGTTGAATGCCGGGTAGGTTACTGTGAGAGGTAACAACATGACGGGTCTCGGTGCTTTCGTCGATTATGCTTTTGTATTCTGGCAATAAAGTTTTAAAAGCTAATACATTCTGAAATTTGGGTTCAGTGTTGGTTGTTGTTATCTTTTTTTCTTTTGTAAGATAAGTATTATCGGTTGTTTGATCTTCAACAGCAATACCCATGCTTTTGTATTTTTCTATTGCTTGAAGCAACTCGCTATCCGAACTGTAAGCATCGGGGTTAAGATGAAAACCATAAGCCCACTGTGGCAATAAAAGTGCACTGCCAAAAATACTTCGTATCTCAGCAATTAATGCTTCCCAAGAGTCTTTATATATGAAAAAATAGCTTATATCATCGGCCACATCCGAAGTCAATGTCATAACAGTTGACTTCTCGTCGTAATGAGTTTTTGAGTAATTGTTCCAAATAAATGCAAAACCGCTTTCCGAGAAACAAACAGGCGAGAAAGTAGCAGTATTGCTGTGCTCCATCGTAAAATTCTGGTTGCGTATGTTGTAGCGCGAGTTTAAACCATCGTGACCAAAACCGTACAATAGTTCTTTTCTGTTCATAAAGAATTTTTGAGTGACTTTGTATGCATTTTCATCGGTAGCCGAAGGTTCAAAACTACGGTCCGATTCAATCATCATTTTACGTCCGTCGCGATTTAGCAAGCTTACCAAACCGTTTTCTTTAACGGTAATAATCATTTCCGAAGTGCTGATTTCAACATCGTTTTGTACATAAATAGCTTTGAATTTTACCGGTGCAACATTGCGCTCGGCCATAATACATTCGGTTTGCGAAATATTGTCGTTTGTAGTTGTAACAATACGCGCAGCACTAGTTGACCACATCTCAACAACCATAATTTTTGACTTTACACCATAGCTATCGAGTTCGATGATAACATCGTTACCCTCGACACGATATACCGAACGAGCAAATAAAAAATTCGAAAGGAGAACCAGAATGGCGGTAAAAGCAACTATTTTCATGGTAAACAATTTTAGTAACACTGTACAGTTAAATTCTCTGCTAAAATATAAAAGCCTGCTTAATCGAGAAACGAACAGCAGGCTTAAAGTTAAAAAATTTTATTGTTATTCTCCAATCAAAATCAAAAACTGCCAAGGGGCCAATTCAAATTTTGTTGCCGATGTTAATGAAAATGTTTCGCCGGTGAGGGCATCAGTATAATTCCCAACAATCTGGTCATCGGCAATTTGATTGATCAAAACTTGGTTGCTAAGGTTAAAAATTGAAACAATTTTATTGCCGTTGGCAACCCTATTAAATGCTAAAATATTGTTTTTGCTTGTTAACGAAACAAAATTGATTTTACCTCCTTCGCACCCATTCCACAGGGCTTTGTTTTGTTGCTTCAGGTCGATAAGTTTTGCGTAAAATTGCTGCATTTCCAAATTGCTCCAGTCAATTTCATCTTTTTCAAAAAATTCAAGTCGCTTGTTATTTCCGGCTTCCTGTCCACTGTAAATCAGTGGCATTCCGGGCAAGGTAAACGAAAGTGCTGCCATAGTTTTAACGGCATCGCCCATGCGTTCATACACTGTTCCGTTCCAACTGTTTTCATCGTGGTTGCTGGTAAAGTGCATCATGTAGCTGCCTTTGGGATATACCGAATCCACTTTGGCATAATAAGCGGCAACGGCATCAGCGCTGGCTTTTCCCTGGGCAATATTGTTCATAATATGATGAAACTCCCATCCATAGTTCATGTTAAAAGCCTTGTGCAATAAATCAGATTCAGCTTCGTCTTCGGCCAGCATAAAAACCGGCTTAATGCTGTCGAGTGCAGCACGGGCGTCGTTCCAAAAATCAACAGGTACCATGCCTGCTACATCGCAACGAAAACCATCAATATTGGCTTCGGACACCCAGTATTGCATGGCATCAATCATGGCAGCCCGCATTTGGGCATTGTCGTAATTCAGGTCGGCAACATCTGTCCAATCGGCAACCGGCGATACGATATTCCCAAGGCTGTCGTGCGTAAACCATTCGGGGTGGTTTTCAATCCACGGCCCATCCCACCCGGTGTGGTTG
>DAOSWJ010000151.1:0-7898 GCA_035380005.1 Prolixibacteraceae bacterium
GTCGGTTGCAACCTGGTCGGGAGCATTGTAAGTTGAATAATAGTAGGCTGCATCGTTAACGCCACTAACCGGAACGGGTTCCCAAGCTTCTTCAATCCCAAGCGATATGCGTTGTTTGCGAATGTTGTCTTCGGGCTTTTCAAGTATTTTAGCCAGGTATTTATCGGCAAATCCATCGAGTTTTGCTTTTCGCAATAATTCGTCGGGTAAAGCCTGCCCTTTGTATTTTAGTATTTCTTCTTCGAGCTCAACAAGCTCTTTCATTTGTTCAATAAACCATGCTTTTATGTAGGTTTTTTCATGTAATTGCTCAATGCTTGCCCCTTTCCGAAGTGCTTCGTACATAATAAATTGTCGTTCGCTCGAAGCATGATTGAGCATAAGCATTAATTCGTCGAGCGATTTTTTGTTGAAATCTTTGGCAAACCCTAAACCATGCCTGCCAATTTCAAGCGAGCGAATCGATTTTTGAAGGGCTTCTTTATAATTTTTGCCAATGCTCATTACCTCGCCAACGGCTTGCATTTGTGTGCCCAGCTTATCTTTTAATCCTTCGAATTTTTCGAAAGCCCATTTTGCAAATTTAACTACAACATAATCGCCCCAAGGTGTGTATTTTTCAAGCGAGCCTTCGCGCCAGTAAGGTAATTCGTCGAGGGTGAGCCCACCTGCCAACAACGCCGAAACAAATGCAATAGGAAAACCTGTTGCTTTCGATGCCAAAGCCGATGAACGCGATGTGCGTGGGTTGATTTCAATAACAACAACGCGGCCGGTTTTGGGGTCGTGTGCAAACTGAACATTGGTGCCGCCAATAACGCCAATATCTTCAACAATTCGGTATGAGTAGTCTTGTAGTTTTTTCTGAAGTTCAGCCGAAATGGTAAGCATTGGAGCGGTACAAAACGAATCGCCGGTGTGTACCCCAATGGCATCAACATTTTCGATAAAGCAAACAGTAATCATTTGGTTTTTTGAGTCGCGAACCACTTCAAGCTCAAGTTCTTCCCAGCCTAAAACCGATTCCTCTACCAATATTTGATTAACCATACTTGCAGCAATTCCCCGAGCAGCAATAATGCGCAATTCTTCGAGGTTGTATACCAAACCGCCGCCTGTACCTCCCATTGTGTAAGCAGGACGAATAACTACCGGGTAGCCAAGTTCGTCGGCAATGGCTTCGGCTTCTTCAACTGTATTAACTGCCTTACTGCGGGGCATGTCGATGCCTAAACGTTGCATCGAATTTTTAAACTCGGTGCGGTCTTCGCCCTTTTCGATAGCTTTAAGGTTTACGCCAATTACTTTAACGTTGTATTTATCGAGAATACCTTTGTTGGCCAATAAAAGTGAAAGGTTCAATGCTGTTTGTCCGCCAAGGTTTGGCAATAATGCATCGGGGCGTTCTTTTTTGATAATTTCGGTAAGGGCGTACTCATTTAATGGTTCAATGTAAGTGTAATCGGCCATTTCGGGATCCGTCATTATGGTTGCCGGATTTGAGTTTACCAACACTATTTCGTATCCAAGTGAACGTAAAGCTTTGCAGGCTTGTGTGCCCGAATAGTCAAATTCGCAGGCTTGTCCAATAACAATCGGTCCCGAACCGATAATCAATACTTTTTTGATATCTTCCCGTTTAGGCATAAAATTTCTGATTATTTGGTATTATTTTGAAAAAAAAAACTGTAAAACGGGTGTAATGATAGTAAAAATTGCACTTTTAAGTGCAAAATCATCGGGTAATTACGTTTTTTACTGAAAAATTGTTTATTGATTTTCGTGGTAATGCGATGTTGTGTTGAAGTATAAGTTAATGCGTTCGACCAATGCTTTTGCGTGAATAGGTTTTAAAATGTAGTCATCCATACCTGCTTCGATACATTTAATTCTTTGTTCTCTAAACATGTTCGAGGTAATTGCAAAAATAGGGGTGTGCTTTCCGTTTTGCATTTCCCTTATTTGCTTGGTTGTTTCAATACCGTCGAGTTCGGGCATGTGCACATCCATTATAATTAAATCGTATATGTTTTCGCGGCATTTATTGATGGCCGAAAATCCATTACTAGCGAAATCTATATCGAAATAACCTTCGAGATTATATTTCAAAAGCAATCGGTTTCCTGCATTGTCATCAACAACAAGAATTTTTCTTTTGGCTATCATCTTTAAAAATTAATTTTTCTGATCTGTTTTCTCCTTGAGCAAATGTACATACTTAATTATTAAATGTAAATAGATGTTGCTTCTTTTCACCGAAAGAAATCATATTTTTGCCATGTCGAATCCGACAACGATAAAGTGAAAAGGTTTAATATAAAATGCATGCAACATGAGCGACGATAAAAAAATTATTTTTTCGATGTATAAGGTGAGTAAGTCTTACTCGCAACAAAAACAGGTAATTAAAGACATTTCTTTGTCTTTCTTTTTAGGTGCAAAAATTGGTATTATTGGTTTAAACGGCTCGGGTAAATCTACTTTGTTGAAAATAATTGCCGGTGTTGAAAAGTCGTACAATGGCGAAGTGGTTTTTTCGCCTGGCTATTCGGTTGGTTACCTCGAACAGGAGCCACAGCTGGATAATTCGAAAACCGTGCGCGAAATTGTTCAGGAAGGTGTTCAGGAAGTGATTGACGTGCTGAACGAATACGAACAAATTAACAAAAGCTACGAACTGCCCGAGGTTTACGAAGATGCCGATAAAATGGATAAACTGATGAACCGGCAGGCCGAATTGCAGGAAATTATTGATCAAACCGATGCCTGGAACATCGATAATAAGTTGGAGCGTGCCATGGAAGCCCTCCGTTGCCCCGATGCCGATGAAAAAGTTGCAGTGCTTTCGGGTGGCGAGCGCCGCAGGGTTGCGTTATGCCGCTTATTGCTAAAACAACCAAATATTTTGCTGCTCGATGAACCAACCAACCACCTCGATGCCGAATCGGTGCAATGGCTCGAAATGCACTTGCAGCAATATGCCGGTACTGTAATTTGCATTACTCACGACCGTTATTTCCTCGATAATGTTGCTGGGTGGATACTTGAACTGGACCGAGGTGAAGGCATTCCTTGGAAGGGCAATTATTCTTCGTGGCTTGAACAAAAGGCTAAACGACTCGAACAGGAAGAAAAGGGTGTGTCGAAGCGCAGGAAAACCCTTGAGCGTGAACTGGAGTGGGTGCGCATGGCTCCTAAAGCCCGTCAGGCTAAATCGAAAGCACGCTTAAACGCATACGAATCGTTAATGAACGAAGATGTTAAAGAGCGCGAACAAAAGTTGGAGATTTTTATTCCTAACGGGCCTCGACTAGGCGATCATGTGATTGAGGCACATGGTGTTTCTAAAGCTTTTGGCGACAAATTGCTGTTCGAAGACCTTGAGTTTACATTGCCACCTAACGGAATTGTAGGTGTTATTGGACCCAATGGTGCTGGTAAAACCACTCTTTTCAGAATGATAATGGAAATGGAAAAACCCGATAAGGGTACGTTCTCGGTTGGCGAAACCGTAGTGATTGGATATGCCGATCAGACCCACACCGAAATCGATCCTGAAAAATCGGTTTACCAGGTTATTTCAGGTGGAAACGACGAAATAATGGTTGGAGGCAGAATGCTCAATGCAAGGGCTTATGTTTCGAAATTCAATTTTAGTGGTACCGATCAGGAGAAAAAATGCGGTGTGCTTTCGGGTGGAGAGCGCAACCGTCTGCATTTGGCACTTACACTAAAATCGGGTGCAAACGTACTTTTGCTCGATGAGCCAACCAACGATATCGACGTAAATACTTTGCGTGCGCTTGAAGAAGGCCTCGAGAATTTTGCCGGTTGTGCAGTGGTTATTTCACACGACCGTTGGTTCCTCGACCGTATTGCTACGCATATTTTAGCCTTTGAGGGCGATTCGCAGGTGAAATTTTTCGAAGGTTCGTTTACCGACTATGAAGAAAATAAAAAGAAACGTTTGGGTGATATTACCCCTAAGAAATTCAAATACAAGAAATTAATGGCTTAGTGTGGTCGTTGGTTAATGTTATTTATTGCTAAACATTAAGCTATAGTTGTTGTTTAAAGCATAAAAATTTTTCATAAGCTGTATTTTTGCACCATGGAACTAATTTTACTGCTCATTTTGGCTTTAGGTTTATTAATAGCCTTGTTTGTTTTAATTAAGGCCAACAGGCGCAAACCAAACGAACCTAAGGTTGAACAAGTAGCTGCAGCTCCAGCAAGCGATTGCTGTGGCGCGCACGAAGTTTGTGAGTACGATTTAATTAAGATGGATGAAAACCGTATTGAGTATTACGAAGATGAAGAACTTGATGCGTTTAAAAACATTGGCGAAGATGCTTATACCGATAAACAAATTGATCAGTTCAGGGAGGTTTTATACACCCTCAAAACCGACGAAATAAGGTATTGGCTTCTCAGTATCGAACGGCGGAATATCCAACTGCCTTTGCCTTTGCGCGACGAAGCCCGTATGCTGATGGCCGAAGTTTAGTTTTTTGTTGCCATAATTGCTGCGTATATTTGACCGGCATTTAATATATAATATTGTGAGTCTGTGTTTTGTTCTGAATAAATAACAAAAAAAAAATAAAGAAAATGATCAATCACGTAGTTTTGTTCAAATTGAAGCAGTTTGCTTCGACAAGCGAAAAACAACAAGCGCTCGATAAATTCGAAGCCATGTTGTTAAATCTGCAAAATCATATTCCTCAGCTCAAGCATATTGAGGTTGGCAAGCACCATAAAATTGACTCGCCTTCGTACGATTTATGCTTGATTTCGTATTTCGATTCAATTGAAGATTTGGGTGTTTATCAGGTTCACCCCGAGCACCTGAAAGTAGTCGATTATGTGAAGCAAATTACTGTTGACAGGGCTGCCGTCGATTACGAATTCTAATTGAAATATTTTAATAATGAATTTATATCCTTTAAAGTTTAAGCCCATTTTTAAAGAACGCATTTGGGGTGGCAATAAATTAGAAAGTTGTTTCGGGAAAAACCTCGATGGTAAAACCAATATTGGCGAAAGCTGGGAGTTATCGGCTGTAGAAGGCGATGTGTCGGTGGTTGAAAATGGTCCGCTGGCAGGTAATAACCTGCAAGAGCTTATCGAGGTTTACATGGATGAAATTGTTGGTGGTAAGGTTTACGAACAGTTTGGTAACGAATTTCCTTTACTAATAAAGTTTATCGATGCCAACGATGACCTTTCAATTCAGGTACACCCCGACGATGCCAAAGCAAAAGAGCGACACGGTGCTTTTGGTAAAACCGAAATGTGGGTAGCTCTCGACGATTCGTCGAATCCAAAGCTAATCAGCGGCTTTAATCAAGATACCGATAAAGAAACATTTTTGGCGAAGCTGAATGATGGTACACTTACCGAGCTTTTCAATTACGAGCAAGTACAAAAAGGCGATGTGTTTTTTGTACCTGCCGGAAGGGTGCATGCTATTTGTTCGGGCAACCTAATTGCCGAAATTCAACAAACATCGGATGTTACTTATCGAATATACGATTACGACCGAAAAGACAAGGATGGCAATGGGCGCGATCTGCACCTCGATTTGTCGCTCGATGTAATCGATTTTTCAAAAGTAAAAAAAGCTAAAACAACATACCAACCGGCACTGAATAAACCTGTACAGTTGGTTTCGTGCAAGTATTTCACTACAAATATTTTACATGTCGATCAAAAGCTCGAACGTGATTATTATCCTTTCGATAGTTTTGTGATAATTATTTGTACCGAAGGAACTTGCGAAATTGGTAATTCCGATGTTGAAAGTCAGATAATTATTAATGCAGGCTATACCATTTTAATACCTGCTGCATTGAATCAGGTAACTTTTGAACCTGTTAATGGGGCGGTAAAATTAATTGAGGTTTATTTGTAGGCTGTTAGTAAAAGGAAATTAGTTAAATTGTATTGAATTTTAATTTGAAAAAAAAGACCATGATCATTAAAGATGCACGCTTTGTTGTTAGTAATACGAATGTAGATAAGTGTCCCGACTCAAAGTTGCCCGAATATGCTTTTATTGGTCGGTCGAACGTTGGTAAGTCGTCGCTAATAAATATGCTGGTCGGAAACCGTAAGTTGGCAATGACATCGGGCCGCCCCGGCAAAACTAAGCTAATTAATCACTTCATAATTAATGGCGAATGGTATTTGGTCGATTTGCCAGGGTACGGTTATGCGCGTTTGTCGAAAACTGAGCGTAATAAATTAGAGCAGATAATCCGTAAATATTTAAAATTTAGAAAAAACCTTTATGGTATTTGCGTGTTGATCGATTCGAGGCACGAGCCCCAACTTATCGATTTGGAGTTTATGCAGTGGTTGGGCGAAAACGAAATACCTTTTGTTATTGTATTTACAAAAGTAGATAAGCTCACCAAAGCCGAAAAGGAAACTTTTATGGAAAAGTATTCCGAGAAAATGCTCGAAACATGGGCAGAAACACCGCTAATGTTTGCTACTTCGGCCGGAACTGCCGAAGGGCGCGATCAATTACTGAATTTTATCGAACAGGTGAACGAGAACAATAAGAATTAAAAAACATAATTGCAATTTGATACTTTTTGCTCATTTATAATGACCAAAATGTATGGATAGCATACGATATTTTTATATTTTTGCGCCGAGTTTAAACAAATAATTCAAAAAGGCATGCCACGCAAAGCTCCGCTTAAAGTTTTTACAGGAACAGCAACTTCCTACCTGACAGAGCAAATCTGCAAATATTTAAACATCGAAATGGGTAAAACATCGTGCCCTCGTTTTAGCGACGGTGAGTTTGAACCTTGTTACGAAGAAACCATAAGGGGGTCGTACGTTTTTATTGTACAGTCAACTTTTCCTTCAACCGATAATTTGTGGGAATTGTTGCTCATGATCGATGCTGCTAAACGTGCTTCGGCATATAAGGTAATTGCTGTTATTCCCTATTTTGGCTATGCACGTCAGGACAGGAAAGATAAACCACGTGTTTCGATTGGAGCTAAAGTTGCTGCCGATGTGCTTTCGGTTGCCGGTGTCGATAGGGTGATTGTTGTCGATTTGCATGCCGATCAAATACAAGGCTTCTTCAATGTTCCTGTTGATCACTTGTATGCTTCATCGTTATTTGTACCTTTTATTAACGAAATGAATTTGCCCAACCTTGTAATTGCATCGCCCGATGTAGGCGGTACCAAAAGGGCAAATACATATTCGAAATTGCTCAAAACCGATATGGTTATTTGTCACAAAACACGAAGCAAAGCCAATGTAGTTGATAACATGACCGTTATTGGCGATGTGGAGGGAAAGGATGTGATTTTGGTTGACGATATTATTGATACTGCCGGAACCATAACCAAAGCAGCCGATTTGTTGATGGATAAGGGCGCAACCAGCGTAAGGGCTTTTGCTACACATCCTGTATTATCGGGGCCTGCATACGAACGCATCGAAAATTCCAAACTACAAGAGGTATATTTCACTGATACAATTCCGCTTAAGAAGCAATCAGATAAAATTAAGATCATACCTCTTGCGCCATTGTTGGCCGACGTTATCGACAAAGTGTATTATTACAAATCAATCAGTACTTTCTATATTCAATAACTTGAATGATAAAATATTATGGGCTTGGGCGATAAATTGTTCCAAGCCCTTATTTTTTTGTCGGATTATTATATCTTTGCACCACTTTTTAAAATAATTATAAAAACGTGTATGCAGTTTGCCCGTATTTAAAGTAGGGAGGGCTGAGTACCACAAAAACAAAAGTTTATGAAGACATTTGAATTAAAAGGCGAATTAAGGGAAAACATTGGAAAAAAAGATTCCAAAAAGTTAAGGAATGAAGAAAAAGTACCATGTGTACTTTACGG
>DAOSWJ010000152.1:0-7822 GCA_035380005.1 Prolixibacteraceae bacterium
CTTGGCGCAAGCCAAGTTTTCTTTATTAAAAAGGTGTAGTTGACAGCTAAATTATTTGTGTATTTACTATATGCAGTAAATATTACAGCTTGTTTGATAATAATTTTTTAGTATTAAATGGAGGTGTTTTTTATGTTGAAGTTTAAATGCGTCTTTTACCTTTTGTTTTCCTTTTGCGGTAACTGCGATGTTGAACCAGTGGGCTTGTGGCTTTTGTTTTTCAGAAGTGAGTATCTCAATTTGGTCGCCACTGTTTAAAACATGGTTGATTGGAACCAATTGGTGGTTAATTTTTGCTCCAATGCATTTGTTTCCCAGTTGTGTGTGTATTTCGTAAGCAAAATCGAGTACGGTAGCACCTTTGGGAAGTGTTTTCATTTCGCCTTTTGGCGTAAAAACCACAATTTCGGAGCTAAAAAGGTTAAGTTTAAACTCATCGAGGAACTCAAGCACGTCCGATTCGGGGTTGTGCAGCGTTTCGCGAATTCTGCTTATCCATTTATCGAGTTCACTGTCGTGCGAGGTACCATCTTTGTATTTCCAATGGGCAGCAAAACCTCGTTCGGCAATTTCGTCCATGCGTTCGCTGCGTATTTGTACTTCGACCCATTTTCCTTCGGGGCCCATAACTGTTACGTGAAGCGCTTCGTAACCATTTGCTTTGGGCATGGTAATCCAGTCGCGAATGCGGTCTTGTTTGTATTTGTATATCGAAGTTACAATAGAGAATATTTCCCAGCATTTGCGTCTTTCATCAATTTCTTGGTCGGCCTTAAAAACAATCCTGATGGCCAAAAGGTCGTAAACTTCATCGAACGAAACCTTTTTAACCTGCATTTTTTTCCAAATTGAATATATCGATTTTGGACGCCCCTTGATGTTTACGTGCAGGTTTTCTTTTTCGAGTAGGTGTTTTATTGGTGTAATGAATTGTTCTACAAGGTATTTGCGATGTTCTTCTTTGTCGCGGAGTTGTAGCGATATTTCTTTGTATTGATCTGGGAAACGATATTTTAAGCTAAGATCTTCGAGTTCGGTTTTAACAGCATATAATCCAAGTCGGTGAGCAAGGGGTGCATAAATGTGTAATGTTTCGCCCGATATTTTTTGTTGTTTGTTGGGAGGCATCGAATCGAGGGTGCGCATATTGTGCAGTCGGTCGGCAATTTTTATCAAAATAACGCGCACATCGTCCGATAATGTTAAAAGCATTTTTCTGAAATTGCTGGCTTGTTTGTAGTCAAAATCTCCTTCGAGTTTGGTGAGCCCGTCAACAATGCTTGCAATTTTTTTTCCAAATAGGTTTTCGATATCGGCCAGGGTATAATCAGTGTCTTCAACAATATCGTGTAAAATCGACGATATAATTGCTTTTGAACCAAGGCCAATTTCGCGGGTAACAATAGTAGCAACAGCCAATGGATGAAGGATATAGGGTTCGCCTGATTTGCGTTTAACCCCTTCGTGTGCACTGTTGGCAAAGTCGAAAGCTTTTTTGATGTTGGCATAATCGTCGTCGCTCAGTTTAATCGATACTGATTTGATCAGATGATCGTAAGCTTCTTCAATTAGCCTTTGTTCAAGTTTCGTATGTGCTGCCATTGTTTAATTAAATACAAATTGTAGAGTGAAATTTATGCAAACAATATTAGCTTTTTTTATCCGAAGAACAATGATTGTAAATCTGAAAAATGGTTTTTGTTAATTTATCCCATGCAAACTTTTCTTTGGCATTTTTCACTTCGTTAAGCATCTGGTTTTCGCGTTTGTTGTTATAAAAATCGCTAATGGCATTGGCAATGGCTTTGCTATCTACATCAACAACATATCCACATTTCTGATCTTCAACAATTTCGGGCAAGCCACCAACATTGGTTACCAACATTGGTTTTTCGAAATGGTAAGCAATTTGTGTAACGCCGCTTTGTGTTGCTGTTTTGTATGGTTGAGCAACCAGGTCGCACGCGCAAAAATAGCGGTTTACTTTATCTTCGGCTATGTAATTGGTGCACAAAACAACTTTTTCCTTTATATTGAGTTGATTGATCAAGTCGGTGTATTTTTTTTCGTTGGCATAAAATTCACCGGCTACAATCAGTTTGATGTTGCTCTGTTTAATTTGCTCGGTTGCCATTGCTTCGAGCAACAGGTCGAGCCCTTTGTAATCGCGTATGAATCCAAAGAATAATATGTACTTATAGTTTTTGTCGAGGTTTAATTTTTGTAATGCGTCTTCTTTTGAAATTATTTTTCCGTAATGATCATAAATGGGGTGAGGTGTAAGCAGCTTTGGTTTTTTGCCGATAAATTGGTCCAGGTCGTTAAAAACACTTCGCGACATTGCAACAAAACCATCAATAGCCGATGTGAAATATCTTGTAAAGATCAAGTCGCCCGGCCTTTTTTCGTGGGGTAGGATGTTGTCTACCAGTGCAATAACTTTATTGTTGTTTTTTCGTTTTATTAAGCGGCAAACTGTTCCAGTCGAAGGTCCCATAAATGGTAGCCAAAACCGAACAATTACGAGATCTGGTTTTTCTTTTCGAAGTTTAAGTCCTACATATAACCAGTTTAACGGATTGATAGAGTTGATCAAACGCCTTTGTTTTAATCCTTTAGGGGCGGGTGAATCGGTAAACTGGGTTGTGCCCGGAAAAAGCAAGCCGGGGTATTGAAGTTTAAAATTGATTACTTCGGTTTGATGCCCTTCGGCAAGCAATTGTTGTGCAAGTCGGTCATTCAATGCGGCAATGCCTCCACGGTATGGGTGTGCCGGTCCAATTATGAAAATCTTCATGCGCCTAGTTGTTTTTATTAATTGTTTCCGAAATATAATCAATAATTATTTTGGAGTCGATGGGCTCGAACCATTTTATGCTTTTATCTTTATTAAACCAAGTGAGTTGCCTTCGGGCATAGCGACGGCTGTTACGTTTAATCAATTCTATTGCATCTGATAGCGTTATTTTGTCATCGAAATAATCGAACAATTCTTTATAGCCAACAGTATTTAACGAATTTAAGTGTTTGTATGGGTACACCTTTCTGGCTTCTTCAACAAGCCCTTCGTTAATCATTTGATCGACCCTTTGGTTAATTCGTTGGTGCAGAATTGCTCTGTCGGTATTCAATCCGATTTTTATTATATTAAAATTACGCTGTTTAATGTTTTTTGTCATGAACGAAGAATAAGGTTTGCCGGTCATGTAAAAAATTTCGAGCGCGTGTAAAATACGTTTGTAGTTTTTTAAATCGGTTACTGCATAAAAATCAGGGTCAATTTTTTTAAGTTCGAAACGTAAGCTGTCAAGCCCCTCTTTTTCATAACGATCAATTATTTCATTTCTGATTTTGTGATCAATGGCCGGAAGGTCATCTATGCCTTTACAAACTGCGTCGATGTACAACATTGAACCGCCACTCATAACAACATTGTTGTTTTTTTGTAGAATGGTCTCAATTAAAGTCAGAACTTCTGTTTCGTATTTACTTGCATTGTAGTAATTATGAATAGAATGCGATTGTATGAAATGATGTTTAACAGTATTAAGTTGCTGAGAATCCGGCGTGGCTGTTCCTATTTGTAGTTCCTTGAATATTTGGCGCGAGTCGGCCGATATAATTTCAGTGTTTAAGTGTTGGGCAACCTTAATGGCGATATCGGTTTTACCAATAGCTGTTGGTCCAAGTATAACAATTAAATTTTTTTGCATGAAAAGTTTTTCTAAAAGGCATTACTTTACAAAAGTAGTTTTTTTATAGTAGAATGAATTATGCAATATTCGAAGATTAAAGGCTACATACTTTTTTGAGCAAAAAAAAGAGGACCTGTAGTCCTCTTTTGTTAGATATCGTCCAAATCTCCATAAATTTCCAAATAGTCGCTCAAATTTCCAAATTCAATTTCACTTTCAATGTCCCTGTTTTTTTCTTTGTCTGTCATGAGGATGTTGATTTGTTGGTCTGGATAATCAATAACATCCGTACCCGACATTTGATCATTGAGTAATTTTTCCATAGGATTGTGATTTTGTATTAATAGAATTAACTTTCAATGACGAGCATTAGCTTGATGTTGCAATGCTCTAGTATTCAAAGAACTATAAAAAAAGTGTTTGTTTTGATATTTTACTTTGTACATATAAATACCTTTCAAAAATATAATTTGAAAGTGTGTGCCCAAAATTTTCTGCATTAAATTTTAACGAATAAAGGATGTGTTTTTTATAAGGTGTTGTAAAAAAGTGTTTTATAAGAGAAAGCCTGTTTTAAAAGTATTGGAACTTTAGATGATTGAATTCGAAACATACAAAAAAGGGACCTCAAATGAATGAGATCCCTTTGGGCTTATACAATATAATAATAAGCAGAATTAAGCTTTGTCAACCGAAGCCATGTGTTGGATCAATTCAACAACTTTTGTTGAGTAACCCATTTCGTTGTCGTACCAGCTAACAACTTTAACGAAGTTGTCGTTTAAGCCAATACCAGCATCAGCATCGAAAACCGATGTGCAAGTTTCACCAACAAAGTCGTTCGAAACTACTGCATCTTCAGTATAACCTAAAATACCTTTCATTTCGCCTTCGGCAGCTTTTTTCATAGCTTCGCAAATAGCTTTGTACGAAGCAGGTTTTTCTAAGCGAACGGTAAGGTCAACAACCGATACGTCGGGAGTTGGAACGCGGAAAGCCATACCGGTAAGTTTTCCATTTAATTCAGGAATAACTTTACCTACAGCTTTAGCTGCACCAGTCGATGATGGGATAATGTTTTGACCTGCGCCGCGGCCACCACGCCAGTCTTTAGCCGATGGGCCGTCAACTGTTTTTTGAGTAGCAGTGGTTGCGTGAACAGTAGTCATTAAACCTTCAACAATACCGAAATTGTCGTGCAATACTTTGGCAATAGGAGCCAAGCAGTTGGTGGTACACGAAGCATTCGATACGAAATTCATGTCTTTGGTGTATTTGTCGTGGTTAACACCCATAACAAACATTGGAGTGTCGTCTTTCGAAGGAGCCGACATAATCACTTTTTTTGCACCGGCATCGATGTGGCCTTGTGCTTTTGATTTTTCGAGGAACAAACCGGTTGATTCAACAACGTATTCGGCACCAACTTCGTTCCATTTCAAATCGGCTGGGTTACGTTCAGCAGTTACACGAATTGCTTTACCATTAACAACCAACGCACCATCTTTTACTTCAACAGTGCCTTTGAAACGGCCGTGGGTAGAGTCGTATTTCAACATGTAAGCCATGTAGTCAACATCGATAAGGTCGTTGATGCCTACAACTTCTACGTTTTCATTTGCAGCAGCTACACGGAATACAAAACGTCCGATGCGGCCAAAACCATTGATACCAATTTTAATTTTCGACATAATTTATCGTTTTAATTATTAGATATTAAAGTAATTACGAAATTTTGAAGAGCCACAAAATAAATACTTATTGATTAAAACATCAAGTTTTTATGCACTAATTTTTATTTCACCCGCTTAAGAATAATTATTTAGTAACAAATAGAGGGAAGTCGGAAGTCGGAAGTTGGAAGTCGGGAGTCAGGAGTTGGAAGCCGGAAGTCTGAAGTTGGGAGTCGGATGGGGTGATGAAGAGATGAAGTGAAAAAGTGAGGAAGATTTTAAATTTGTAATTTGAAACCTAGAATTTGTAATTTGTATTTTGGGTTTTGGAATTTGGGTTGGGAAAATGGGTTTGACTGTAGCACACTGCGTGTCATCCTGAACGTAGAGAAGGATCCCATGAGCAAAGCACCGCAGTAGTACATTAAAATAAACGGAGACACAGGAGCGGCACTCCGGAACTTTTTGATGGTTTGATGGATTGATGGAATGTTGGAATAATGGGGTGACGGGTCAATTCCTCATTCCGCTTCACTGCTCCCGATAGATATCGGGACGGAATGACACGTTGCTCGAACCCGGTCATTGTCAGGTTTGTAGCACCGAAACTTCTTGAAGTGTTGGTGGATTAATGGAATATTGGAATAATGGGGTGTTGGGGTGATGGGTTGTCGTTGTTTGATGCTACGCTACGCTACGCGTTTGATGGCTAACGCCGTTTGATGCTTAGCTGCGCTCGCGTTTGACGCTACGCTGTTTGACGCTGTGCGTTGTTTCAGGTTTCATAATGAGTGAAGCGCAACGTATCGAAGTTTCTTACAACAGATTCCTCATTCCGCTTCACTGCTCCCGATAGATATCGGGACGGAATGACACGTTGCTCGAACCCGGTCATTGTTAGGTGATTCTATCGCGAAGCGTAGTTAAACTTGTGACCTGTAATTTGGAATTTAAAACCTGGAACCTGGAACCTGAAATTTTTTTATTTTCAGGGTAGGGTGTTAAGGGGTGACTTTGTATATAGGGCAGTTGTTTGAAATACTGAAACCGAAAAAAAAAGGACGAAACATTAAAATATGTTGTAAAACATTTTTATTTTTGTCGCCATTTTTTGTGTACGATGGGCAGTCGCAAGTTTTGCAACTTGTTGCCAACCAAATAAGTGCAATAAAAAGAATGGGTTTTAAATATTTAAGCCTTTTTTGCATAATTAAAAGTTTAAGCCGTTAATAATTTATTTTATAAATAGCCTGTAAAATCAGGCTTTCTAAAATAAAAAGAAAACGCAAATAAAAACTCAAAATTATTGTATCTGAATTAATTTTTTATAAGCTTCAGGGCAATAATTTAACAAAAACCTAAGTTATGGTTTGAGAATGAGCGGAAATACGGTGCAAAGCTTTATCAATAAAAGGTTACATAAATTTTCGGATGTGTTAAAATATCGGCAAATGTTTTGTACTTTGTCGATAAATTTTATACGTTTGTATGATGTTGTAGGCCTAAGGGTCGAAAACTGGTATTAAAATGAAGAGAAATATAGATAATTTTAAATCAATCAATCAATTAAGTTCAATTTAAAAACAAGTGCTATGAGAAAATCATTTACATGGCTCAGTAGTTTAATTGTGCTGATGTTGTTGAGCTTTCAGATGGCTCTTGCCGCGCCCCAATTGGCGACTAACGGTTTGAGCCCTTCTGATGGTGGGAAAATTGATCCCAACAACGCGGAATTTACCTTAACGTTTAAAGGCGATGTTATGCCTACCGAAGGTCAAATTATCGGGTTGTACAGTTCTTCCACAACTCAACTTGAAAACAAAGCTATTCAACTACGAGCTGTTGACAAATCAACCGATGGCAGTGTAATTACTTACACCCATCCGGATGGTACTGTAACCTTTAATGGTAAAGTGGTTACCATCGTTTTTAACGATGTTGACTGGGTTTCAGGTCCAACTTATTGGGTTACCATTGGCGCATCAGCCATTAAAGATGCCACAGGCAACTTTAATGCAGCTGCAGCTGAAGCTTTTGGAACCGATAATAAATGGACTTTTACTGTTAAAGATCTCGTTCCTCCAACCTGGTCGCAACTCGACCCAAAAGACAACGCTATTGAAGTAGCTGTCGACAAAACATTTTCGATTAAATTTAACGAAGATGTAAAATTTGTTGGCTCTACTCCGTACGTTCAACAGTTGGAAGATTTTGCTATTTATACCAGTACCGATTGGGAAAACATTGTTTTCTCACAAGAAGGTGGAGACCTCGTTTCGACTTATGCTCCAACTTTGTTGTTTTACAACGATGGTGGTTTGGTTAATCCTGTAACTACTGCCGGTGTCGCTTTCGACTCGATCAGTATCGATTGGGATGCCGATCTTCCCGGAAATACCGACCTTTACGTACGTATCAAAAAAGATATGTTACAAGACCTCGAAGGCAATAAAT
>DAOSWJ010000153.1:0-7787 GCA_035380005.1 Prolixibacteraceae bacterium
ATAAACTAAAAAATGTTTATCATTTGAGGATTCAGTATCCGAAAGAATAAAAAAGGCTGCTTTTGGGCAGCCTTTTTTGCAGGTATATCGGCGATCGCTTCAATTAAAAGTTATCGCAGTTAATTTCGAAATACGACTGTGGATGATCGCATGCCGGGCATTTTTGTGGAGCAACCGATCCTTCGTGAATAAAACCGCAGTTACGGCATTTCCAAATCACTTTATCTTCGCGTTTGAAAACTTTTCCGGCTTCGAGGTTTTCATAAAGCTTACGGTAGCGTGCTTCGTGGTGCTTTTCAACTTTGGCAATTTGTTTAAACACCATTGCAATTTGTTTAAAGCCTTCTTCTTCGGCTATACGTGCAAATTCGGGGTAAAGCTCTGTCCACTCTTCATTTTCGCCATCGGCAGCTGCTTTTAAATTTTCCATTGTAGTAGTGCCAATAACACCGGCAGGGTAGGCTGCTGTAATTTCAACCATTCCGCCTTCTAAAAATTTGAAAAATCGTTTGGCATGTTCCAACTCATTTTCGGCTGTTTCCATAAAAATGGCAGCCATTTGCTCTAAGCCTTCTTTTTTGGCAACTTTGGCAAAATAGGTATATCTGCTGCGTGCCTGCGATTCGCCTGCAAATGCTTTTAACAGGTTTTGTTCTGTTTTGGTTCCTTTAATACTTGACATGGTCTTCTGTTTTATAAATGAATTTTGCTTAAAAATAGCTTAAATAGCTATAGCTTGCAACAGGTCGGCTTAATATAGAATGAATCTATTTTGCTTGTTTCTGCTCGTTTTCTTTGTTTTTTATTCCAAAAGTTGCCTGAATTCCGGCATAAACCGATTTCCAACTGTAACCAATAACCGAACGTTGTTTATCGCGGTAGTTTATAAACCTTACCGGCAGAAGAATCCGACCTGGCTTAGGGTTGTCCGATTTGAGAGCCATTGAATTGACCAAAAAACTAAGGAATTTTTCTTCGCGCAACTTACCCGATTTGTTGCTCAGTACCGATATGCGAAGGTCGTTGTAGGCAAAACGCATTGAGCCAATTGCCGAATCGCCGTTTGCTTTAAAATTTACTTCGAGCTTTTGATTGATGCCTTCTCTTATCGACATTTTTAGGCCGGGTTCGGTTATGGGGTTAAGTAAGCTAAGGGGCATTTGTTCAACCTTGCCTTCAAAAGTGAATTCATTGTTGAACGAATATACATTCCAGTCAATTTTTATGTTTGTTGGTCCAATGCCCATTAGTTTTGCATCGATTGTTGAATGCATTAGGGGGTTTTTGAGCAAAAGTTGATTAATGTTGGTAATGTTGCTGATGTTAGCTGTGCCTTCGGTAAAAAATACATAGCTTGTATCCGATGCTTGTGGCTCTAATTCGGTGTATTTAAAATGATTGAAATTAATGTAGGCTTTCTTTATTTCAAGCTTTTGTTTTAAGTCGCGCAAGGCTTGTTGGGGCATTTTGGGCCTTTGGCTTGGATGGAGGGGGTATGTTTTGTCGCGATGAATTGCAACCCTGTTGAAATCGACATTGAGCTGATCAATGAAAATATCGCCCTCATCGAGCAAGTTTTTAAGTTTAAGCCCTGTACCTTTTACATTACAAGGTGATATTTGAAAATAGTCGGCTTGAAAACGGTTAATTTCAGCAAATTCTTTTTTCGATAATGTTGGTTCAAGTGATAAATTTGTTAACTCAAAATCGCCGTTGTGATTGAAGGTTAACTGATTGGCTTTGTATGCAAAATAACCGTTTTTTGTTTTTCCGTTCAAGTTCGAAATTTTGAAATTTACAGTTTCGGCTCCAAATAGTTTACCTTGGTTCGAATTGTTTTGGTCAATAATAAAGCCCGATAAATCAACATCAATATTCGACAGTTTAAGTGGTTTTGTTTTATCGATGTTAATGGCAGCATCGTTCAACGAAATACTCTCAATGCTTATTGTTTTAAAAATGCTGTTTAAATCGGAGTGCCAATTATTGTCATAAAACGAAAATTTTGTACGGCTGTCTATTCGTTTATCGCTTATCGATATGTTTGGTTGATTAATGCTAATACTTTTAAGTTTCAGCTCGTTGCTTTCAATGTAATCGAAAAAATCAAATCCATTTATTTGCATAACAGGAACGCTAATATTAAAATATTGTGCCCTTTGTTTGGTGTCGGTTTCGCTTTTTGGTTTGAGACTGATGTTTTTCGATACCAAATTTTTTGCATTTTGTTGGTAGGTAATGTGTTCAATATTAAAAACATGTCGATTGTCGGGCAAGTCAAAATTTAAATCTGCTAAACCGATCATTACATTGTTGTAGTTTGTCTCAAACTTGTCGTTTTTGTTTGCAATGTGTAATTTATCGAGTTCGAAATTTATTTTTGTATGGGCAATGGATCTGCTTTTTTGATTTTCATATTTTGCCACTTCGAGCAGCCCATTTTCGATTACAATTTTATTGGCTTTAAGCAGTTGTAGGTTTTTTAGTAAAAAAACTGGTTTTTTATTCTCTTTTTCGGCATTTTGTTTTACTTGGTTGTTGAGCAAAAGCTTCATTTTTGGCTGGTGAATTTTTAATTGATCAATAGGCATTTCACCATTTTTAAGCAGTCCAAATATATCGGTTTTATTAATGTCGATTAATGGTATTTCGGCAAAAAAGGTAAGTGGCATTTTTTCGAACCATGACGATAAAATCATCGGGTAAAGTTTTGCATCTTTTACATAAATGCGATTTTGGGTCGAAAGTATTCCAATTTCGGCGGCATCGATGCGGTGGACATTGTCGGCCAGGGTAAACGAGTGTTTTTTCAGTATGAGGTCAATGTCATCGGAGAACAGGAGTTTGTCATTTTTTTGATTCGATTGGCTGTTGATTTCAAAATTGATCATTTTGATAGAAAAATCGTTCGAAAGGGCAAACTCACTTTCGTTACTTTTGTGTTGAACCAGGTTCAATTTACCGTCAATCATATTCAGTTGTTTGATGGTAATACTTTTCATGTAGTCCGATATAAGGTTGTAAATGTTGGTGCTGTCGGGTTGAATATTGTTTTCTACTTTCCACTGGCCGAATTTTTCGAAATTAAGCACCGGGTTGTGTATGTTGAATTTATTGATATATAGCTCTTTGTAGAAAAATGCTCTGTGCAGGTTGGCATTGTAAAGTTCAATTTTAGGAAAATCGAAGTCGAACCATACACTGTTGTTTGTGTCGTTTTGTGCTGTTGATGATTGAATGTTAGGCTTTAGTTTCATACTAAAAATACTGGCTTTTTGCCCTTCGCTCGAAAGGTTTAACGAATCGATGGTTAGTAGGTGCGATTCGTTGGCCAGTTGTAAATCGATATCGTTAAATTTTAGTTCAAAATTGTCGGCAAAAAATATTTTGTCGGTTTCGTAAAAGGTAACACTATCAACCGAAAGCTCCGACAAGAAGAAATCGAAACCGGTATGAAAAAAGCCTTTTTTGTCATCGTCGGAAATATAATCGTAAGTAAGCTCGCCTTTATCAATGTAAGTGTCTTCAACATAAATGCCCTTTAAGTAATCTTGGGTTTTCTCGAGTATCAAACTTTTGTCTTTTGTCTTTTTTTGCCTGATAGTGTTTGGGCTAAAGCTCACTTTAACTGATGGTTCGCTAATTAACAGCTCCGACATTGGTACTAATTGGTGGTGATACATTTCGTGAAAATCGACTCCCAAAAAACCGATGCTTTTACATTTTGCCGTAATATTTGTGTTAACTGACAGCTTGTTCGCTTTGGCCAAGGGTTCGAACAGTATGTTGCCTGTAGTAAGTTTGTTTTCGGCCGAACTTGCTTTAATGTTCGAGATGTTTAAACGGTGCACTTTATCGACATGGAAAAGGGTAAACAAGCCCATGTTTATTGAAAATTCGTGGGCAGAGAAGATCCGTTCGGTGTTTTTAAATGAGCTGCTATCGCCATAAAAATCGAAGAAACTAATGTCGAGCTCTTGAAAGTGCTGTGCAACACTGTCGTTGTTCGATGGTATTAGCTGAACATCGGCCTGGTTTATTGAGAAACGGTTTATTTTGACCCATTTAAGCCTGTTTTCTACTAATTGATACAAATCGATTTCGTTTAATGGCGTACCTTGACTGATTCGGTTACTGAATTTTATTTTGATCGAGGGTTTTTCAATCTCAAACAGTTCAATACTAATGGTGTCCGAAAAATATATATGCCCCAAATTGGGTGCTTCAATCAGCATTTGAGGCATGTAAACGGTGTATTGGTTTTCGAACCTGAGCGTGTCGCTAATTGGTTTTAAATTAACCTTTTGGGCAGTGATGTTTGATTTGAAAACCGACATTGATATTTTTTCGATATTTATTTGGTGCAGGCTGTCGGGCAAAATTGAGTTGAATTGGCTAAGGTTGAGCAAAATATTTGAAACATCGAACGGAAACGGATATTCGGTAAATTTTATGCCGCCAAATTTAAAGTGGTGCAATTCAATATTTATTTCGGGAGCTTTTGTGTCGAGTTCACTTAACAGGTTTAGATCCAACCTTGCATTGTTAATGAAAATGCTGTCGGTAAAAATTTCAGAAAAGAATGGTAGGTTTAGTGTGTCGCCTTTATTTAATTGTTTGAGATTTAGTTGGTCGAATTTAACTTCCTGACCGCTCTGCATTTTTAATACCGGATCATCAATTTTAATTTTTTCAATTTTCAAACGCCTATAAAGCAGAAGTTTGGAATAGCTGATGCCTTTTAATGAAAGTGTTTGAGTTTCGAAACTGTATTTTGCCTGTAAAGTGTCGTTTATTAAAGTTGAATCGGGGGTAAGACTAAAATTATTTATTGAAACTTGTTTTTGCGAAAAGTCAAAATTGATTGAATCGAAAGCAATTCGGTAGGTTTTATCGGATTTTTCGTAAACCAATTGGGGTAGATATTTTGTAGCAATTGTTTCGGCTTTGTATAAAATGGCTGAAATTACTGTAACAATAACAAAAACAAGGGCAACAAAAATTATAAGGGAAATTTTTCCCCATTTAAAATTTCGTTTGTTTTTGTGATCTTCCATAACTTTATGCAAAATAGTAAGAAAAAGCATACAATAAAATAAAAACAAAAAATGTTGACAACATTTTATTAACAACGCGATTGCTAAACGGTTTATTTATCGAGCTTGAAGAAAACTAATGCATCATGCAATTTTTTTTCTTAGATTTATCGGCATATTTGTGTACACTAAAACCAAAATGTAATGAAGAAAAATTTAATGCTTTTCGTGTTATTCATTATTCCGTTTACCGTGCTTGTGGCGCAAGAAAATAAACAGCCCGACGAAGGTAAACAAGGATGGAACTTTGGGGCTTTGCCAACTATAACTTTCGATACCGATTTGGGTTTTCAATATGGTGCTTTGGTTAACCTGTATAATTATGGCGACGGATCGCATTACCCAAAGTACTTACACAATATTTATATCGAAGCATCGAGGTTTACTAAAGGAAGTGCAATTTATCGGTTGTCGTACGATTCTGAATTTTTGATACCCGGAATTCGAGTTACTTCCGATTTGGCCTATTTACCCGATGAAGCTTACGATTTTTATGGGTTTAATGGATTTGAATCGAAATACAATAAAAGTTGGATTCAAACTTTTCTATTGGATGAGAATGGTGAAGAAGTTCGTAATGACGATGGTTTTAGGATTTTAAACCCCGACTATAAATCCAGGGTATTTTACAAATATCAAAACAGAACATTCCGTTTTAAAACCGATTTGCAATTTCCAATTGGAGAAAGCCCATTTTTAGCGTTGGTTGGTTTTAATTTGCAAAGTTTTAATATCTCAACAGTAAATATTGATAAACTGAACAGAGGCAAAGTTGAATATGCTGAATTGGATAAAGACAGTAAGAAAACCCCTATACTTCCAGATGTTGCTACCTTGTATGATGAATATGTAAAGTGGAGGGTTATACCTGACGAAGAGAAAAACGGAGGTTTTATTCCTTTATTAAAAGCGGGTGTCGTTTTCGATACTCGCGACAATGAGCCTAATCCAATGAAGGGTTTATGGACTGAAGCATTTTTGTTTGGCGCACCAACCTTTAATTTACCAACAGCTGGATTTTTAAAGTTGAACTTAACACACCGTCAATATTTTACTTTAGTTGAGCGTGATTTGTCTTTCGCTTACCGTGTTGGTTATCAGGGAACTCTTGCTGGTCATGCTCCTTTTTACTATCAAACTCAAATTGAAACATCATTAATGAAGGATCAGCTTGGTTTAGGTGGTAGTAAAACTATTAGGGGAATTAACCGAAACAGGGTTGTATCCGATGGTTTTATCTATGGAAATGCTGAAATACGTTGGAAAGCAGTTCATTTTAACTGGATTAACCAAAATTTTTACATAGGGTTAAACGGATTTTTCGACTTTGGTAAGGTTGTTCAGGAGATTGATGTAGAGACTCTTGTCGCACCATTAAGCAGCATACCTCAGCCCGATTATTTTGATTTTGCATCGGCTGATAAACTTCACTTAAGCTATGGTGCGGGTATGCGCATTGTCATGAATCAAAATTTTGTTATTGCAGTAGATTTTGGCAAGGCAGTCGATCCGCAGGATGGAAATACCGGGCTTTACATTGGCTTGAATTATTTGTTTTAGAAATAATTGAAAAAATATTAAAAAGAAGTCATTGGTCATTTTTATTGAACAATGGCTTTTTTTATTTTGTTACCTCTATTTACCGCAAATAAATATTTTATCATGAAAACTCTGTCTAATTTTGTAATGTTATTATCGGTTATAATATTTGCCGCATGTAATCAGCCTATGAAAAACAAGTCAATTAATGCAAGTCAATTTACAGCTCCTCCTTTGGCCGAAAAATCCGACTCTGTTTTAAGTATGCATGGTCATACCCGTATCGATCCCTATTTTTGGATGCGTTTGAGCGATGAGCAAAAAATGGCTACCAAGCCCGATGCCCAAACCCAAAAGGTTTATAATTACCTCAATGCCGAAAACGATTATACCAATATGGTTTTACAATCGACTAACGATTTGCAGGATAAGTTATTCAACGAAATAGTTGGCCGCATAAAACAAACCGATGAGTCGGTGCCGTATTTCAAAAATGGATATTGGTATTATGTGCGTTACGAAGAAGGCAAAGAATACCCAATTTATTGCCGAAAAGCTATAAGCCTCGATAACGAAGAAGAAATTCTGATTAATGCCAACCAACGTGCCGAGGGGTTTAGTTATTACAATGTTGGCGGCTTACAAGTAAGCAACAATAACAAAATATTGGCCTTTTCTGAAGATACGCTAAGCCGTCGGATTTATACCATACGGTTTATGAACTTGGAAACCGGTGAGCTTTTGCCCGATAAAATTGACAATACAACCGGTGGTGGAGCATGGGCTAACGATAATCAACACTTTTTTTATACGTCAAAAGATCAGGTTTCGCTTTTGTCGAATAAAATTTGGCGCCACAAACTGGGCACCGAAAAAGATGTGCTGGTATATAAAGAAAAAGACCCTTCGTATTATATCGGAGTTTATAAATCGAAATCCGACAAATATGTAATCATCTGGAACGGAAGTACTTTGTCGTCCGACTATCATTTGATTCCTGCCGACAACCCAACTGCAAAGCCCGTAAATTTCACTCCGCGCGAAACCGTTCATGAATACGATATTGTTCATTTCGAAGACAAGTTTTACATTGTTACAAATTGGGACGCCAAAAACTTCAGGTTGATGGAAACTCCCGAAAATGCAACATCG
>DAOSWJ010000154.1:0-7776 GCA_035380005.1 Prolixibacteraceae bacterium
CAATCCAATCAAAAAGGATGATTTATTGAACAGGAACAATATTGCAAAATCAATAGCCTCAAAGATTGAAAACACCGCAAATCCTGATTCTTCATTTGCAATTGGGATTTCATCTGAATGGGGCTTTGGGAAGACCTCATTTCTAAATCTGATTGAAAACAATCTTCAACAAAATCAAAAAATCATAGTACATTTTAACCCGTGGCTCAACAATGACGAAAAATCAATTGTCAATACATTCTTTGACGAACTAAGCTTCAAACTAAAACCCTACAGCAAAACACTTTCAACCGATTTATTGAAATATGCAAAAACAATTAATTCAGAAAGCATTTCTACAATAAAGCCAATATTGTCATCTATTTTCCAAATCAATGATGAACTTCGCAATAAGTTCGATAACATTAACAATACAATTCGCACATTAGCATTTCAAATCGTTGTTTTTATTGATGACCTTGACCGTTTATATGAATCCGAAATATTGGAGGTCTTACGATTAATCCGTAATAGTGCTAATTTCTCAAATACCGTTTTTATTGTTGCATATGATCGTAATTATTTAATCTCTGCCTTAAATAAAGCCAATGAATATCATCCAGAATTTTATTTAGAAAAAATATTTCAATTAGAGTTTGCCTTGCCTGCCTTCGAGCGCAAGGTTATAAAAAACAAACTTCAAGAACAATTAATGCCAATATTAAGTCCTGAGGACAAATTGAAGTTTGATGTAATTTTAAAATACTGTGACCAAACACATAGCGATCCTTTTGGTGTGCTGTATTTTCATCTCGAATTTTTAAATAATATACGAGATGTGAACCGTTTTTCAAATTCTTTCATAATTGCTTACGAAACACTTAAAGGAGAGGTTCATTTAGTTGACTTAATGAATTTAGAACTGCTCAAGATGAGATATTTAGGAGCATACAATCTGTTGGTAACTTGCTTTCAAGTTTTTTTAGAAAGAAAAGTAATTAATAAAACATCATACTTAACACTTAAAAAATCCTCAAGAGAAATAGAAGAAAATAAAGATAAATCAGTTCAAGTATCTGAAGATATATCAAGTAACAATACAGAATTAGAAGAATATCTTTTACTTAACAATAAATCAATTGGCATTCAGAAGAGTCAAATTAAAGAAGTCGAGAAATATGTGTATGCAATTTTTCCACACTATTCAGAATTCTCTTCTGAAAAGCCAGAATTATTATCTATTTCAAATCCAATCAGTGTTTCACGTTATTTTCATTGTAATCTTCTCAGCACAAACCTTTCTGAGATTGAATTTTCTAATCACAGAAGAAAGTCAGAAGAAGAATTTCAGACAAAGATTGAGGAGTGGTATAGTGAAGGTTTCGGAAGTGAAATTTCAGAAAAACTACATGGTATTACATTCTTTGAAAACAAGGAGGATTATGAAAAGATTATTCGTACTATCTTCTATTTTGCGACTTTCGATAATGATGATAATAAAAACCCGATTGGATTTGATCCAGAAAACTTAATAAAGAAGTTAGACTACGAAAAGAGTAAATATTGCTATAGCAATTCAGATGAACATCATGCATTTGTGATAGATGTATTTGATAATCAACAAAAGCCATATATGTTCGTTTCAGCATTTATAGATGTCGTCAATGAAAAAAATATTAATTCTATATTAACTAAAGAGGAAATAATATATTTTAAACTAAAATATTTTGAATCATATGCTGATCAAACAGCTGTATTTGATATTGGTGTGTTTCACCTATTTCATTACTGTAATTATATTGATTACACTTTTGAAGAAAACAGAATTCACTCAAAAAAAATACTTCCTGAAAAGGCAAAAGAGATTTTTAAAGAATGTGCTAAAAGACTTCCAGAAAGCTTTATGAAAAACATAATATCAAAAAAATTTGCTTTTATAAATGAAGTAAATCATTATAACATCCTGAAATCTTCGTCTCTTTTAGTTTGGGGTAATTGGGATAGTCTTGAGAGCTTTATATGGGATTTGGATGAAGAGAATATTAAAGGACTACACGAATTTAAAGAATTTTTTATTCAGTGCAAAGCCCACAATTTTGAAAGGTATATTCCATTTGATTTTAAAGAATTAGATTTGTCTGACGCTCTCTTATTCAATGATTAATTTAATCAAATATTTGTACAAATTTGAAGTAGCGGTTCGTATTTGTACAAATATAAAAATATCTGCTGATATACAGAAAGATATCATAGTAATTTCATTAAATACCATAAGAAACTGCGTAACTATGCCATCCGCAAGAAACAATTTCCTACCCCAACTTCCCAATTATTGGGTTAAACGCCTTGGTGTAAACCATCACACTGTCGCCCAGTTTCAGGTTCACGAGGTCGCTGTCGAAGGCAATCACTTTGATGATTTGATTGCTGCCTGAGATAACGGTTACAATGTTGATGGGCTCTTGCCGCTCAATTCGGGCAATCTGTCCGGTGATTTGCACTTTTCCGCTGATGGTGCTGTCGGAGAAGACCGTTTCGGGTTTGCCGGTCTTTGTAATCACGCCGTTATCAAGCATCACCACATGCGATGCCAGCCGAAAAACTTCGTTTAAATCGTGGCTCACCATCAAAGTAGTAGCTCCAAGCAGTTCGTGTGCCCGCCGAATTTCATCTTGCAAGGTAACGCGCATTTCGGCATCGAGGGCCGAAAGGGGTTCATCGAGCAAAAGTAGTTGGGGCTTGCAAGCCAAGGCACGGGCAAGGGCTACGCGCTGTTTTTGTCCGCCCGAGAGCTTGACGGGTTTGCGTTTTCGCAATTCATTCAAACCAAAAATAGAAATGAGTTCCGAAGCGGCTCTTACATCTTTCCGGGTTTGCGCAAACAGAATGTTTTCTTCAACGGTCATGTTAGGGAACAAGGCATAATCCTGAAACATAAAGCCAATGTTGCGTTGTTGGGGCGGTAGGTTGATTCGTTTCTCCGAATCGAACCAAACAGTATCGCCAAACTTCACCAAGCCTTTGTCGGGATTCAGCAAACCGGAAAGAATCCTGAGCAACGTGGTTTTTCCTGCACCCGATGGGCCAAATAAAGCCACCAATTCACCCGAAGCAAATTCGGTTTGAACCTTCAGGTTCATTGGCCCGTTTGCAGTGTGCATCAGCTTTTCTATGTCGATGTTTATCAGATGATTTTCCATGCTTCCTGTTTTTTATTTACACTGTAAATGGTAGTGAGCAATACCAACGAAATGATGAAAAGGATGAGCGCATACTGGTTCGCCGTTTCGAAGTTGAGCGCCTGCACCTCGTCGTAAATGGCGATGGAGGCAACGCGGGTTTCGCCTGGCATATTGCCGCCCACCATCAGCACCACGCCAAATTCGCCAATGGTGTGCGCAAAAGTCAAGGCAATGGCGGTGATAATCGACGGTTTGATGTTGGGCAACAGCACCCGAAAAAAAGTGGTCAATTTTGATTTGCCCAAAGTGTAGGATGCTTCGCGCAGACTATCGGGCAAAGCGCGCAAGCCATTTTGCAGGGGCTGCACCATAAAGGGCAGGCTGAATACCACCGAGGCAATTAAAATCCCTTCGAAAGTGAAGGCTAGCCGAAGATTGAACACCCGGTCGAGGAAGCCGCCAACAGCCCCGCGCGGACTGTACAACACCAGCATGTAATAGCCAATTACCGACGGAGGCAATACCATGGGCATGCTCACCAGAGCTTCGACCACCGGCTTGAACCGAAAACGGGAATATGCCAGCCAGCGCGCTATGGGCAGACCAATCACCAACAAAATGGCCGTTGTAAGGAAGGCCAGTTTGAAGGTGAGGAGTAGGGTTTGAATAAATGTTGAATCCATAGAATAGTTATAAAGTCATTAGTCATTAAGTCATTGGTCATTAGTTTATTAGTCATTAAGTTATTCGTTTGGTTGTTAATGACTATTGACCACTGACTCTTTTCTCATCAACGATACTTCATTCGCCTTGACCAGTGCATCCACTCTGTCGCCAATTTTGAGTTGGAGCGAGTTGACCGCACGGGTAGTGATGGCCGAGACGATAACACAACCTTGGAACAGCAAAGTGATCATGCACAATAGTTCGCCTTTGTCAACCTTCAGTACTTTGCAGTTCATGCGGTTGCGGGTACTGATTTGGCCTTGCAGGTTCTTGGCCAACGACACTTCGGTTTCCTTAAAAACCAAATCGACCGTCTTGCCAACTTCCAACCACTTCGGTCGGTTGATGGATTCGATCAGCAAGGCCGAAAAAACTTGTCCGCCCACCTCGGCATCGACCAACAAAATGGTACCCGATTGCTGAATTGCTGTTATGGTTGCTGGTAGTTTGTTCATTTTTTATGAGTGAATAAGTGAATGAGTGAAATAGTGCATAGGTGCATGAATCGGAAAAGTTATTATTCTTATGTACTTATGCACTTTACCCCGATGCACTTTCATTACGGAACAACATAGCCATGCTTTTCGAATATCGGCTTACATGCCGGGCTTAAAACAAATTGCATGAATTTGGCCGCTTCGGGGTTGGGTTTCCACTTCTTTACCAAAATTAAACCTTGTTCAACGGCCGTGTAGTTTGATGCCATGATTTCAAAAGTGGAGCCCTGCATTTCGGGGCTAAGGGTGAGCGACATGGCCAAAAAAGCAACTTCGGCATTGCCCGTTTGTACAAATTGGGCGGTTTGCGAAATGTTGTCGGCATATACCAGCTTGTCTTTTACTTTTTCGTATAAACCTGTCTTTTTCAATGTTTCTATTGCACGATCGCCATAGGGTGCCAGCTCGGGTTTGGCTATGGCAATACGTTTTACTACATCTGATGTAAGTATGTCGAGCCCGGTTGATACATCAATACTGTTGCTCCAAAGCACCAATTTGCCAAGTGCATAAATCTTCATTTCGCCCGATGCAGCTCCCTGTTCCTTAAGTTTTTTGGGAAAACTGTTGTCGGCAGCCATGAACAGGTCGAAATCGGCACCGTTCACAATTTGCTGATACAACATCCCCGATGAACCAAAATTGGCTTCGACCTTTACACTTGGTTTAGCCTTTTCGTAAGCAGTATCAATATCTTCGAACACGTACCGAAGGTTGGCCGCTGCAGCCACTTTCACGGTTTGAGCTTGCAGTCCAATACTCAGCAATAATAAAAAGCCTCCCCCAATCCTCTTCGACAAGCTCAGTGAACGCTCCAAAGAGGGGAGTTTAGGAACTACCAATCTTATAAATTTTGTGATTTGCGAGTAAATTTTCTTCATAACTTATTCATTTTATAATTATTATCTTACTTCTATCGTCTTTTATCTTAAGTCTTCTGTCTTCAATCTTTCATCTTAACCGTCAGCATCACATACGCAAACTGCGGGAATTTTGTGCTCACATCAGTTGTTTTGAACTTCAAAAAGTTGGTGTTGTCGTTGGCAAAGTAGCCGCACCAAGCAAACTGAATGGCCGTTGCCGCCGACATTTTATAGTTGAATACTATATCCAACTCGGAACCAATGCTGCCTTTAACTTCGGAGGAAGAAATGGTCATCGGTTTGTCGAGCATAAAACTGTAAAGCGTGATGTTTGAGCTTAGGCGCTTGCCCAATTTTGCTGAAGTTCCGCCGAAACAATTGATTAAACCGCCCTTTGGTAGCGTTGACCAATACTCCATGTAGCCATAAAACGAATGGTTTACACCGTAGGGTAGTTTGTTGAACGTATTGGTTTTAGTGGCCTCGATCGTGCTTTTGGTACCCGAAAGGTAGTCGAGTCCGGCAACGACATCCATCTTTTTGGTGATTGCATAATTTGCTTTGATTGCCAGCAGGAACGCGCTCAAATCGACCGTGGCCGTACTTTTCCCAGTTTGGTAATAGGCGGTTAGGAAGCATCCAAATGGAAGCTCTTTCTTTTTCAATGTAAGTGTCCCGCCCAAGGTATAGCGATGGTACAGGTCGAGATTTGTTTTGCTGGTTTGGAAACCTTCGTTAACGCCCAACAGACTTAGGTCGAGGCCGGTGGTGAGTGTTTTTGTAAGGTGAAGGAATGCCAACTGCTTGTACATTTTGCTTACGCTGTAGTAAATACTGTCGGCATTCAACGCTTTTTGGTTGTTGTAGGCATAACCCAACTGCACATCCATTCCGTCGCGTTTGTAAAGCAATTGCATCAAATCGTGGGCATTGCCGGTATTGCTCCAAGGCGAAAGGCTGAACAAGCGCCCATCTTCGAACTGTACTCCCTGCCGGCCAATTTTGAAACTGATGCCATTATTAAGCAGTAGCTCGGCCCATGCTTCGTAAATGCCCAAAGTATTTGCTCCAATTCCTTTTGTATTGGTTTCGCCAAACACGCGGGCATCCTGCAAGGTAATGCGTGCATTCATAGTACCTGTATTGTAGTTGAAATTCAACCGGGTGCGTTGTTGAGTAATGTACGACGATTTCAAAGAATCGGTTAAAGGTTGGTTGAACCCGCTCCGCAATTCGGTTCGGGGACGGAACTCGGCGTCGATGGTAACTTGGCCGTAGCCTCCCCCTGCCCCTCCCAAGGAGGGGAGTAAGAGCAGTGCGATGTATTTCAGTTTACCCATTATTATTCTTTTGTCTTTCATCTTTTTATTATTTGTATAAAGTCTTTTGTCTATAATTTTCAATCTTATATCTATTGTCTTCAAAAATGGTCACTTGCAGCGGTTTACCCATTGCTTATTACCCGGACTAAAGCGCCCGTCCGATTTAAAATCCAGCACATTCAAGTCTTCTTTTTCATCGAGCCAGCCCGAAACAGCATCAGGGCGATTGTCGAACTGAGCAAAAAAAGGTTTGATGTCGAGCAAGGGCGTTTCATCGAGCATATCGGCTCCTTCAAAGTATATTTGATTTTCACTGATGCCCTTCAGCTTCACAATTGATATCCCAATAGGATTGGGCCTTACAGGCGCTCGGGTTGCAAAAATGCCGTGTGGTTTGTTGTCCATAAATGGCTCCACATACAGTTTATGTCCCTTCACTTTGTGAAAGTGGTAAACAAGAATAAGGTGCGAGAAGCCTTCAATATCGATCAAACCGGGCATCAGTTCTTTATCAAGTTCAATCGTTCCTTTAGCCCGCTTGGCCCCATGAGGCTGAATGGGCATGCCAGAAGGTTTTTTGTGCGCCGTGCGAATTATGCCTATGGGCTTGTATTCAATTTTTTGTAGTTCGTTCATAATTATTCGATATAAAGTAATTTAGATAACGCTGTTCAAAAAAAATCAAAGGTTGATTTCAATGTTGATCGGAGCAATCAGTTGATTGACAGTTTGCCCAATAGAGCGATAGTCGTTCAGCAATCGTTCGCCGTAAGTCGTGAGAGCTGCCCCTCCACCTTTCGACCCGCCCCTTTGCTTGGTTACCAATGGTTCGGTACCTGTGCGGTTCAATTCAGTAATCAAGTTCCAAGCATGCTGGTACGAGATGCCCAAAACTTTGGCTGCCGCATTCAGGCTGCCTTGTTTTTGTACTTCGGTAAGCAGCTTCACCTTTTGCGGGCACAAAAACGTGTCGCCGTTTCGCTTAATTACAATATGTGCTTCAACTTCGATCATGTTTTAGTCATTAAGTCAATAGTCATTAAGTCAATAGTCATTAAGTCAAAGGTCATTAAGTCAGTAGTCATTAAGTTGATAGTCAGGAAGTCAGTAGCCATCTTAATGACTCAATGTCTAATGACTGATGACCTTTTTAATGACCAATCGTTAGTTTGCATCAGTTAGCTTTTCATCCAATGAAAAGTATATC
>DAOSWJ010000155.1:0-3682 GCA_035380005.1 Prolixibacteraceae bacterium
TTTTTCGACTTGCGCGAACGCATGGGTGGCGAGGGCGCTATAATCGATTGGGTGGAAAAAGGTTGGGCTAAACCCGATTATGCTCATTTTACCCTCGAAGGATCGGAAAAAGCAGGGCAATGGATTGCCGATTATTTACTGGAACTGTACAATCAATATCTATCTCAAAATGATTGAAAACCTGTTTCATACCATTGTTGAGTATTTGAAATACAATACTTCGGAACCATGGCTGTTTTCTCAAACGGCTTTTTGGGTTTTCTTTACCGTTGTGATCGGTTTTTATTCTTTATTCCACGAAAAGGTAAGGCGAAGGAATATCTTTTTACTTATTGTGAGTTTATTTTTCTACTACAAAACAGGCGGATGGTTTTATATTTTGCTGGTTTTTTCGTGTTTGTTCAATTATTCGTTCGGATGGCTCATTGGCAAGGCATCAAAAATGCTTTGGAAAAAAGTTTTTTTGGCTGTTGGCGTGCTAATCAACTTAAGTTTACTGGGTTATTTTAAATATGCTTACTTCTTTACCGATTTGTTGAACCGTACTTTTGGCGAACTTTTCGAAACATACAATTGGCTGGCACATTGGTGGAACATCATGGCTTCGTCAAAAATCGATACAATGTCGATAGTACTGCCGGTGGGCATTTCATTTTTCACTTTTCAGGCCATCAGTTATTTGGCCGATGTGTATAAAAAACGCACCCAAGTGGTGGGTAATTTATTCGATTTTAGCTTTTATCTGTCGTTTTTTCCGCAGTTGGTTGCCGGACCTATTGTTCGGGCTTCGAACTTTGTTCCGCAACTTTACAAACCATATCAAATCACAAAAAGCGAGTTTGGTCATGCTTTGTTCCTCATTCTTTGTGGTTTGACCAAAAAAATAATCTTGTCCGATTATCTTTCGGCCAACTTAATCGACAGGGTTTTCGATAGCCCGGGCAGCTATACCGGTGCCGAAAACCTGATGGCGGTTTATGCTTATGCACTGCAAATTTATGGCGATTTTTCGGGCTACACCGATATTGCCATTGGTTTGGCTCTTCTATTGGGATTCAGGTTGCCGCTTAATTTTAACTCGCCCTACAAGGCGGTGTCGTTAACAGATTTCTGGCGGCGTTGGCACATCAGTTTGTCGAGCTGGCTAAGAGATTATCTGTATATCCCTTTGGGTGGTAACCAAAAAGGTAAAGTGCGAACATCGATTAATTTAATGATTACCATGGTTTTGGGTGGTTTATGGCACGGGGCAAGTTTCAGCTTTGTTATTTGGGGTACACTGCACGGTTTGGTACTGGTAATTGAAAAAGCACTTGCACCTTTGGGCAAACGCTTTTTAAATAGAAAATACCTGCAACCTTTTTTCATGTTAATCATCCTACATATTGTTTGTTTGGGATGGTTGTTTTTCAGGGCCGAATCAACCGAAAATATTTGGCTAATGTTGAATAAAATACGCTATACTTTTAAGTGGCAGGGCATACTTGAATTTATTAACGGATATAAACTCGTTTTTGGAATTATTATTTGCGGATTTATTGTGCATTGGTTGCCTTGGGCGTGGCAAGAGTGGGTAAGGGGTAAGTTTATTGGTATCCCTTTATGGGCAAAAATGCTTGTTGTGCTCATTGTTTTATTTATTTTGCAAAAATTTTTACTGGCCGATATACAACCGTTCATTTATTTTCGTTTTTAATATCGGATGTACAACTTTTTTTTTAACCAACGAAACTATTTATGATTAATTCAATTAAAAACCTTCTGGAACAGGAAGCCGAAGCCATTCGCAATATTCCTGTTGACGATAATTTTTACAAGGCAGTAGAAATTATATATGAACATGTTCATCAAAAAGGAGGGAAACTTGTTGTGAGTGGCATGGGTAAGGCTGGGCAAATTGCCCAAAATATTGCAACAACTTTCAGTTCAACAGGTACTCCTTCGGTTTTTTTGCATCCCAGCGATGCCCAACATGGCGATTTAGGTATTCTGGCGCCAAACGATGTATTGTTACTAATCTCGAATTCGGGCCGTACCCGCGAAATTGTTGAGCTGATTGAACTTACCAAGTGCCTATACAGCCAAATCCCAATGATTGTAATTACCGGTAACCCCGATGGGGTAATTGTGGCCTCGTCGCAAGCCTGTATTTTTACCGGAAACCCAAAAGAAGTATGTCCGTTGGGACTTACTCCAAGTACTTCAACAACGGTAATGACTGTAATTGGCGATGCCTTGGTGGTGTCGATGATGAAACGCATTGGTTTTAGCAGTGCCGATTATGCCAAAAGACACCATGGTGGTTATTTGGGCGAAAAATCGAGGCAACAATGTACCTAAAATCAAATTTTTATTAACTAGGGCGGGCTTTGCTCATCATTTGAACAAAAGTGTTTGAAAAATGTCGAATTTTGAGAGCAAACATCTAATATAGAAATCATGCGTATAGAAAGAAATAATTCAATCGGATTGGTAATTGATATACAGGAACGATTGTTTCCTGTTATGAACGAAAAAGAGCAACTGCTAAAAAACAGTAAGATTTTGGTTCAAGGTTTACAGGTTTTAGGACTCAATCTGTTGCTTACCCAACAATACACGCGTGGTTTAGGCGAAACATTGCCCGAACTATCGGCTTTGATAAACAATTTTTCGCCCATCGAAAAAACGGCTTTCAGCTGTTACGACGAGCCATCGTTTGTGGCTGCACTCGAAGAAAACGATGTGAAAAACGTAATCATTTGTGGAATTGAATCGCATGTGTGCGTGCTGCAAACAGCCATCGATTTGAAAGCAGCAGGCTACAACCCTGTTGTAGTAATGGATTGTGTTTCGTCGCGTAAAGAGGCCGACAAAACTTTGGCATTGGAGCGTTTTCGCCACGAAGGAATTATGGTAACAGGATACGAATCGGTGCTTTTTGAGTTGACACGTGGTGCTAAAGAACCGGGCTTTAAAGATATTTCGGCACTTGTTAAGTGATATATAATGAACTCGATGCAATTTGAGTTTAAGCAAGAAGCTCACAATATTCGTTCAAAATCGCTATATTTGCTTTATGAGCAAAAATGACAAAATATTACAGATGATTATTCAGGTTGTTGATAAAACAGCTCCTGATTCAGAAGTGTATTTGTATGGCTCTCAAGCCAGAGGAAATGCTCATAATCTTTCTGACTGGGATTTGCTCGTTTTGCTTGATCAACCAAATGTTCCCTTTGAATTTAAAAAAAGATTCATAGATGAATTTTATGAGTTGGAACTTGAAACAGGAGAGATTTTTTCACCCTTGATTTATTCGAAAAGTGATTGGAATTCAAATTACATTATTACCCCATTATTTGAGAATATTAAAAGAGAAGGAGTCAAACTCAAATGACAGGAACGAAAGAAGATTTGATAAAATATAGAATTGCCAGAGCAAAAGTTACATACGAAGATGCTCAAATTCTTGCCGAAAGAGAGAATTGGAATTCAACGATAAATCGACTTTATTACTCTGCTTATTATGTCGTTATGGCTTTACTGCTTCACGTAGATTTTAAACCGACCACACACAACGGAGCAAAATCAAATTTTTCAGAATACTTCCATAATAATTTATGATGACTTACTATGACGAAAAATTTGATAACGAACAGGCAAATTTGCTGTATCGAAAAGGACAGGAAATTTACGATGT
>DAOSWJ010000155.1:3782-7766 GCA_035380005.1 Prolixibacteraceae bacterium
TTCAATTCCGAAAAATTATTGTTGATATCGTTTTGTTGGCAAAGCATGGCTACTGCCGCTAAAAGGCCTCCGTTTCCGGGCAAATATAGCTTCAGGTCGTCGCGCTGATAGTTGTGCCCGTTGAGTAAATAATTGTTTTTGGGCGTATCCATCAATAAATACTCAATGGCTTTTTGTGGATTGTTCAGTAGTGTTGCATTCATTGTCGCCAAAGGGAAATCCCATCCCCAGCAAGTTTGCCAATTCCAAACCGAATCGATTGTGTTTACGGTATTTTCCAATATTTTTTGATCGATGTAAGTTGAAGCCGGCAAAAAACCAGTTATGCCTAAAACTATTGGATGATCGGTTAAATATCGCGGGTTGGTGTACGAATCGACAGCATTTTCGGTAAAAAGGTAAAGGCTGTCGGCAACAGGTAAACGCGAAAGATGGTCGATTACGTGTTGCCATTTTTTATTGGGTTCGTTTCCGAGTGTGGTACGTATATTTTGTGCTGTTTTAAGTCCCCAATGCCAATAGGCCAATTCATAACCGGATTTATGGTGATTTCGGGCTCAAAACGCTCTTGTGCAGGAATAAGCGCAGGGCCTAACACATAACGTTGCGAAAGCGAGTCCCAACGTGCATACGATGCCATAAAATCGGCTGTTGCTTCAATCAATGGATAAAATTTCTTAAGAAAGGCTGAGTCGGCTTCGTTTTGGCGCATCAATTCATAAAAATAAATCAAGTGAGGCTGTTGCCAAATAAGGAAAACACCAATCGAGCTGGGGCTTTCCGTTCCCGAAGGGTCGGTCATTTTGGGCCAGCGCACACCTTCGTAACCTTGCATTTGTGCAGTTGCTTTTGCTTTTTCAAAAATATCGAAATAGTATTCGAATTGTTTTTCAATGATTTTTGGCCGGTTCCAAAGGATAAAATGTACAGCATGCCACCAGTGCATTTCCAAATGGAATTTTCCATACCAACTGTTGGTGGTAAGGCCGGTTTCCTGTGCCGGTAGCGAGCCACTGCACTGAATTTTTGTAAGGTACTGCGAGAGAACAATTCTTCGTTCAAGCTCGTTGGCCCGTTGGTCGGTGCTGCCCGAAAGATCAACAGCAGCGCCACTTTTCCAAAAATTTGCCCATTCGGTTTTGTTATTGGCAGCTGTTTGTTCAAAAGAAGGAAGCTTTACATCTTTTGTTTCTTTCGAAAAAATACAGCTTAGCTCAATGTTGTTTTTGCTTGAGCAAGGTTTTAGTTGAATTTGATGTTCTTTGTTTGGAATTAATTCTGCGTTGTCGCTCCAACTTAGTTTTGTAAAATAAGTGTCGTTATCGATTTGGCGTTGAATAATAGCATTGTTGCCTTCTTCTGAAATAATATTTGTGGAATGCAGTTCGTGATGGTCGAAATTGTAACCCGAATTGAATTTGCTCCTGGCTGGGTAGGGAAAACGCAGCAAAACGCTCAATTGACCTGTTTCTATTAGTTTCGATTCAATTTTAAAGCTGAGCAAATCGTGCGATTGGTGACAAAATGAAACAACTGTTACTTGTTCGCCTTCAATTTCGAATACACTGCTCAATTCGCCTGTCCAAAGGTTGAGTTTTTGAATGGGTTTTTGTATGTCGTTAATCGTTATTGTTTCGCCGTTTTTCTTTACAATTTGCAAGCCTATTATGCCCAAATGTAGTCGGTGAGGGTTTTCGCGTAGCCATTCGGTGGCTGCAAAATGCTTGTTGTTATCCGATGCCGAAAACTGATACCAATAAGGAATTGAATCGGTTCCGACTGCATATTTTTTTACAACGTCGTTGAGCGTGAAATTTTCTGGATTAGGAAAGGTGTGCCATGCCCATTGCGAAAAAGTTCCCAGTGAAATGCCTTGTTCATATAATTCGGGAAAGGTTTGCATGCCTGTAATGTCGGCAGTAAAAGCAAATTCGCCATTGCCAATACTTAACGGGTTTAAAGGGTCGGCTTGTGTTTGAACAATATTGTGCCTGTTAACCAATGCTTTCCGATCGATTTTATTGCACGAGAAGCAAATTATAAAGGTAAATAAAATGCAAAATACTTTGAAATATTTCATTGATTTACATGTTGTTAATAGCTTTTCGGATTTTTATCAATTTGGTCAACAAGTTTTCTACCAAATCGAGGTGCAACATATTGGCTCCGTCCGATTTTGCTTCGGACGGGTTAGGGTGGGTTTCGAGAAAAAGTCCATCGACACCAACTGCAATGCCTGCACGGGCTATGGTTTCGATCATGTCGGGGCGGCCACCGGTAACTCCGGTACTTTGATTGGGCTGTTGCAACGAATGCGTTATGTCGAGCACCACCGGACAGTTGTTTTGCTGCATAACCGGTATTCCGCGGTAATCGACAACCAGATCGGTATAGCCAAAAGTGGTGCCGCGCTCGGTAAGCATCACATTGTCGTTGCCGTTTTCACGAATTTTGTCAACTGCATGTTTCATCGATTCGGGTGCCAAAAATTGTCCTTTCTTAATGTTGACCACTTTGCCTGTTCGTGCAGCGGCTTCAAGCAGGTCGGTTTGGCGGCAAAGGAAGGCCGGTATTTGCAAAATATCGACATAGTTGGCAGCCAATTGCGCTTCGGTTGCACTGTGAACATCGGTAGTAACCGGAACCCCAAAGGTATTGCTTATATTTTTGAGTATGTTCAAAGCTTGTACGTCACCAATGCCGGTAAACGAGTCGATGCGAGAGCGGTTAGCCTTGCGGTACGAGCCTTTGAAAATAAAGGGTATTTCGAGCCTTTGGGTAATGTCGATCAATTTATTGGCAATTTCAAAAGCCATCTCTTCGCCCTCGATCACACATGGGCCGGCAATTAAAAAGAAGTTGTTATTGGTATCCAAATTATTTGTTAGCATGTTAACTTAAGTTTATCAGATGTCAAGTATAATCTTTATATTTTCTTTTACTTTTATTGTTAATTCAAGAGGCAAATCGCCAATCTTTTTTATTAGACGTTTATTGTCAATTGCTCTTAATTGGTCTAACATAATATCACAAGCTTGATTTAAATTTGCAGTACCTTTTTTTAAATGAATCCGCAGTATTTCGGCATCGATATTAACGTTTGTGCTAATTGGGCATATTAATGTTGAAGGATGCGGTATTTTATTTAGTAGATTGGTTTGAACAATTAAAACTGGTCTTGTTTTTCCAGGTTCTGTTCCAATTTGCGGGTTTAAATCGGCTATCCAAATTTCGAATTGTTTAATCGACATAATCAATCTTTTCAAATTCATTTAAAATATTCATTGAATCTTCTTTTACCATGTTCGATTCAATTTTTAATTTTTTCTCAAGAATCTGATTTCGTTGTATCTTGTTGTAATATTCAATTGCTTCGTTTATGTATCTGTTGCGTGGTTTGTTGATTCGAGTTAAAATTCTTTCAGTTTCATTGAAAATTGCTTCGTCTAATTTTAAAGATAATGTCTTCATAATTTTATTTTTTAAAACAAAAGTATATCTTATTTGTATATAAGTCAAGTATATTTCAATGTAACTTCCTCAAAAATTTTTACCAAATCATCTTTTGTTATTTTCAGATAATCAACGTGTCGAGGGGTTACAATAATGCCTCCCAGTTCAACACTGGCTACACTTACCACCAGTTGTTCGGAGCCAGTTTTATAAAAGCACTGCGGACGCTGGGCTATGCGTGGGAACAACAGCAAGCGGTATTTCTCTTTTTGATAATTGCACATCAGGTTGAACATGGGTTCGCCCGATTCGGCATGAAAAGGAAGCGTTTCAATCAGCTTTTCAGCTTGAGCAATTATTTCCTTGCTATCGTCCGATTCAAAAACGAATACTGTTCGTAAATAGTTATCAATTTTTGAAATTACGATCTTTTCGTTTTTAAACGTTTCTTTTACAAATGATTGACCGAGTGTTATCAACTCATTGTCGATGGGCATGGCGCCAAATGGGCAGGCCTGAAAGTGAAAATGG
>DAOSWJ010000156.1:0-7719 GCA_035380005.1 Prolixibacteraceae bacterium
TTATTTTGTTTTTCCATTAACTCATCAAGGTAACTGAAAACTAATTCAATATTTTTATCTTGATTGTTTACTTTCTTTTTCAATTCTTCAACATCTAACTTTATTAAAAGATTGTCGCTTAAAGCTTCTCTGATTTTGGTGAATACGCGTACAATTTGAATATTTATATCTATTGCTCTTTTGCTGTTTAGCGTGCAGGCAAGCATAGTTACTCCCTGCTCTGTAAAACAGAAAGGTGAATATCGTAATCCCATCTTATCTGAATTGGAGGTAACAAATTGTGACCTCCAATTTTGAAGTTCGTCTTTAGTCATTTCAAACATAAAGTCAGGAGGAAACCTATCAATATTTCTTTTAACAGCTTGTTTTAAAACTTTTGTCTCTACTCCATATAGTTCGGCTAAATCACGATCAATCATGACTTTTTGGCCTCGAATAACATATATCTTTGAGACAAGAATTTCTTCTGATAAAGCAATATTTCTAGTACTCTCTTTCTCTTTCATATTGGATTAAACAGGATGGTTCGCCTTAAACAGCTTCAATCTGGCTTCCAAATCGTCAAACTGATCGGGATGTACAGGAGCAACACAAGCTCTGATGCCTTCTTTTGTGCTTCCGGTACTGAGTAGTGTAATACCACTAATGCCATAGAACAATAATTCATACAACAAATCGGCTGCTTTCATTCCGGGGTAACATATGGTGAAATAAAAACCATCGCTAATGAGCTGGTCAACATCTTTGTCGTACAATATTTCGAAGCCATTATCGAGAAATAAATTTTTCATTACGTGAGCTTTGTCAGCATAGGTTTTAACATCGCCAACAAAATTGTAAGTGCCGTCGTTTGCTGCTTTTAGCATGGCAGCCATGCCATATTGTACCGAGTGGGCTACCCCCGACGATAAAGCATAAAGCACCCTGTAAATTACCGCATTGCCAAAGCCTTTTATTTTGAAACGTTCTTCGAGCTGTGCACTGTTGCTGTTGAAAATTTTATCCGACATGGCCACAATGGCAATGCGTTGCCCGGCATACGAAAATATTTTCGAAGCCGAGATGAAAAGCACATAGTTTTCGGTATAATTGGCAACTGAGGCTTGGAAAGGTGCTTGTCCGGGTTTCGACAGGTCTTTTCTGAAGTCCATTCCCAAGTAGGCCAGATCTTCCAATACAACAATATTGTATTTGTTGGCCAAATCGCCAATAGTTTTCAATTCTTCTTCGGTAAAGCAAACCCATGTTGGGTTGTTGGGATTTGAATAGATTATTGAATTGATGTTGCCCTTTTTTAGGTAGCTTTCCAGCTTATCGTGTAATTTGTCGCCCCGGTAATCGTAAACGTCGAACGATTCGTATTTTTCTCCCATTACCATAAACTGTTGTTTCTGAACTGGAAAGCCCGGGTCGATGAACAACGCAGTATCGCGGCCTTCGGCTAAATGCGAAACAACCTGGAATAGTGCGTAAGTGCCTTGCATCGATCCCGATGTAGGAACACAGTGCTCGGGTTTTACATCGATGTTCATGAAGTTTTTGATAAAACGGGCTGCTTCGGTTTTAATTTCGGGAATGCCGTTTATGTTTGGGTAGATTGAAGCAACACCCTTTTTTAGTGCATCAATTTCGGCTTCGACACCAACAGCTGCCGGGGGCAAACCGGGTACCCCCATTTCCATGCGAATGTATTTTATGCCTGTTTCGGCCTCAATCATGTTCACCACTTGTACCACTTCCCTAATCGATGCTTTGTCCATATCGGAAAGGTTCAGTGCGGCCAGTTTTGCTTTAACTATATCTCGATTTACCGGTGTATTTTGCATAATTCAAAAAATATCTCTCTAAAATAATTGTTTCATTACTAATAAAATATGATGGCTATCACTGACATTTTTTTACGATTCATATAGCTTGCGTTCGCCCCTTATGTATTCGCCCAAAACAGTAAGGCTCGATACATTTTTAAGTACTTTGTGAATTGCCTGTTCGTATTTCTCTGTGTTTTCCCATTCAATGTCAACATGGAATGAATATTCATCGGGTTTGCCAATTATGGGTACCGATTGAATTTTTGTAAGGTTGATTTGGTTTTCGGCAAAAATGTTGAGCACCCTTGCCAAAGCTCCGTAAAAGTGGCCAACCTCGAAGCAAATTGATGCTTTGTTGGCATCGTCGCTAACTTTGTTTTGCTTCGAGAGAATTAGAAAACGGGTGTAATTACGCTTATTGGTTTCAATGCTGCGGTCAATAATTTCGAGGCCGTATAGCTGGGCCGAACGCTCGTTTCCGATGGCAGCTACACCATTAAGCTTATTTTTTGCAATATTTCGTGCAGCACCGGCTGTATCGAAATTGTCGTCGAGCGAGATTTCACCAAAAGTACCATCGATGTATTCGGCACATTGCTTTAATGCTATTGGGTGCGAGTGTATTTCGGTGATTTCGTCTTTCTTAACGCCCGGCAGAACCATCAGGTTCATTTGAATATGAATGTATATTTCTCCAATAATTTTTAGGTGGTAGTCGCGCATAAGCCCGTAGTTTTCGAGCAAACTGCCTGCTATGGCATTTTCAATGGCCATTACGGCAATGTCGGCTTCGTCGCGATCGACCAATTGGCAAACCTTTCGGAAGGTGCGGCACTCGATGATGTCGATTTCTTCGGTGCCAGAGAAATATTTTTGAGCGGCATCTTCGTGAAACGAACCGGCAATGCCTTGTATTGCTACTTTCTTCATATTTTAATTATTAGGATTATTTGCTTGATTTGCTGCTTGTTTGTTGTTGAAACAAAAAACCCGGACTAATGCCCGGGTCAGATATATTTTTACAATTATCAATCCTCCCGGAGCAATTTAGGAAAAAATGCAAAAAACAAATAGCCTATTATTTGTTCCATAACCATACCGTTTATAATTGTAATTGTTGTATCCAATTAGCGGGGTTTCCAGTCCCCTTGAATTTTCCGGTTCGAAAAATAAAAAAAAACTTCTTTATTCATTCATGCAAAATGAATAAAAACTGAAAAATATCATAATTTAGTGTAAGTCTAAATTACTATATCTTGTACAGATCGCTTGAACGGAGCAGTTCTAATTCGTGTTTCTTTAAAACGTCGATACATTTTTGAACATTCGCCGCACGGATTATAATATTCGCTGTTTTTTCGAGCGAGAAAGCATACATGTATTCAATTTGAATGCCTTCGTCTTTCAAAATACCCAAAGCTTTACCCAAAGCACCCGGCTCGTTGGGGCAAATAAGACCTACCACTTCGGTAAGGCTTACCGAGAAATTGTTTTCCCTTAAAATGGTAAGGGCTTTTTCAGGTTCTGAAACAATAACCCTTAAAATTCCAAAATCGCTGGTGTCGGCAATGCTGAATGCCGTCATGTTAATACCTGCGTTGCCTAACAGTGCTGATACTTCGCTTAGGCGTCCCGATTTGTTTTCGAGAAATACGGAGAGTTGTTTAATGATCATGGTTTTATGTTTTTAAGTCGGAAGTCCGAGGTCGGAAGTCCGAAGGTTGTTTATATTAAGTCCGAAGTCCGAAGTCCGAAGTCGGTAGTCGGAAGGTGGTTTGTATTAAATCCGAAGTCGGAAGGTTGTGTGATTGGTTTCATATTTTTGATTCAACATATTTTGTTATTTTATTTTATCTCTGAAAGCAACCATCATGTTCATTAGATTATGCGAAAACTCATAATGTGTTGTGAATTCATTTTCTGTTATGTATAATCTTCTGGATGCTTTATGTAAACAAGTTACAACTTCGGCCAAAGACCTGATCGAATAGTTCATGAATTTTTTGAATTCAGGGTTGGTTTGACCAATTGAACCTTCTGAAATATTTAATGCGATCGAATCAGCGGCTCTTCTTATTTGAGATGAAAGATTAAACATTTCTTCTTTGGGAAATTTTTGAGCCAAAGTGTTAATTGACTCTCCAAAATCCATCGATTTATTCCAAATAATTAATTTTTCAAACTTAAAACCCATTATTCTGTATGTTATAAGTCAATATTAATTGTTGTCTCAAAAATCTTTCATCATTCTTCTGCCTTCCATCTCTGGGCTCCTGTCTTCGGACTTCTAACTTCCGTCTTCTAACTTCTGACTTCCGTCTTATAATCTCTTTCTGAGTCCTAAATTTTCCTTCTGTCAATCACCCTTTGTGCCTTGCCTTCGGAGCGTTGAATCGATTTTGGTTCAACTAACTGAATTATTACTGAAACACCCAGTGTGCTTTCAATATTGTTTTTGATTTTTTTGGTCAGGTTTTGTAAACTTCTGATGTCGTCGGAGAAGAACTGCTCCTGCACTTCAACCTGAACGGTAAGTGTATCGAGGTTGTCGGCACGGTCAACTATGAGCATATAGTGAGGCTCGGTTTCGCTCATTTCGAGTAATACACTTTCGATTTGCGATGGGAACACGTTAACTCCGCGAATAATGAGCATGTCGTCGCTACGGCCTTTGCATTTTTCCATGCGAACTAACGTACGACCACAAGCGCATTTGTCGTAAATTAAGCGGGTTAGGTCGCGTGTGCGATAGCGTAGCAGTGGTATCCCTTCTTTGGTGATTGTAGAAAAAACCAGTTCGCCAACTTCACCAGGAGCCATGGGCTCGAGGGTTTCGGGGTTGATGATTTCGGGCAAAAAGTGATCTTCGTTAATGTGCATACCAACCTGATGCTCGCATTCGCATGAAACGCCTGGGCCGACAATCTCGCTAAGCCCGTATATGTCAATTGCTTTTATTTTGAGTTTTTCTTCAATTTCTTTTCGCATGCTTTCGCTCCAAGGTTCGGCGCCAAAAATACCAACGCGCAATTTGAGCGATTCGGGCTCGATGCCCATTTCTTTCATCACCTCGGCAATGTAAAGTGCATACGAAGGTGTGCAGCAAATAACCGATGAGCCAAAGTCTTGCATCAGTTGAATTTGTTTTTTTGTGTTTCCACCCGAAATAGGAATTACTGTTGCTCCAAGGTTTTCGGTTCCATAGTGTATTCCTAAACCTCCGGTAAATAAACCATAGCCGTATGCAACCTGAACAATGTCGGTTTGGTGAACGCCTGCCATGCAAAGGGCACGTGTAACGTTCTCGCTCCACATGTTAATGTCGTTGCGGGTATAGCCTACCACGGTTGGCCGGCCAGTTGTGCCCGACGAAGCATGAACACGCACAATTTCGCTCATGGGCACTGTAAACGACCCGAATGGATAGCTGTCGCGCAGGTCGGTTTTGGTGGTAAAAGGCAACTTGTGGAGGTCGTCGATTGATTGGATATCGGCAGGAGTTAGATGTGCTTCCTGCATTTTCTTGCGGTAATAGGGTATGTTGTGATAAACCCTTTTTACTGTAGCTACTAATCGTTCCGACTGAATGGCTGTCATTTCATTGCGTGTAGCACATTCAATTTTTTCATTCCAAATCATGGTTAATCTGATTATGTGTGTTCAATAAGGTTTCAAAAAGTTGGCTATACAATATAATAATAAGCAATTGTATTTGCCGATTTAAAGATAGTTATTTTTTGCAATGTGACGAATATCATTATTTAACAATGGAATATCAAAAAGATACCATAAATACATTGAAGATGACAAAAAGATATTAAATAAATGTTAAGCGCTCAAAAAATGTAATTATAAATGTGAAAATATGAATTTATTGGAATTTGCTGTCGAAAAAGCTGTTTTTGGTCTGAAAAAATCAAATAATTACTAAAAAATCAAAAAAATATAATTGAATTGACCCAAAAAACACAAAAAAATGAGAGTAGCCCCCCAATTATTTCAATGCACAATTCATGAAAATAATAAATAAAAATAAAATACCCCTTAAAAAATGAGGGTAAAAAACAGAAAGCATATATTTTTGAACCGGAAACACATTTTTGAGGGGGGTGCCCTCCAAAAAGAATATGAAAATTTAAGAGAATATATAAATAGATGTAAAACCTTTAATTTTTAAGATTATGAAAAAGATTTATGCTTTACTCGTGTTGTGTTTAATTATTGTAACAAGCTTTAGTGCAAAAGCACAATGGAGTACCGGACTCGACATTTACAGTAGCTACGTTTGGCGTGGATCTAAATTTGGTTCAGGTCCTGCATTTCAACCTTATGTTGATTTTAGCAAAGGCGGTTTTTCAGTTGGTGCATGGGGTTCGGTAAATGCTTCGACCGATGAAGCTTTTGAAATGGACCTTTATGCCAGCTATGGTTTCGACTTTGGTTTAAGCTTGGCTGTAACCGACTACTATTTTGGTGGTGAGTATTTCGATGGTGCAATGCATTTTATCGAACCTGCTATCAGTTTCGAAGCGGGTGGTTTTAGTTTAACTGCTGCTTATATGTTGGGCGACGAAACAGCCGATGCTTATGTTGAAGCTGGTTATGGATTTGGCCCTGTTGATTTGTTTGTTGGTGCCGGTAATGGACAGTACACTAAAGATGGTGGTTTTATGGTGTGTAATGTTGGTTTGGGCACATCGAAAGATTTAAAAATTACCGACGATTTCTCTATTCCTGTGTCAGGATCGGTGATATTGAACCCTTCGACCGAAGCTTTCTACATTGTTGTAGGCGTTTCTTTTTAGTTGAGTGATTCAAATTCGCTTTTCGAAAAGTAGTATTTAATTAATTAAAAAATAATCAGATGAAAAAAATAGAAGCAATCATACGGAAATCAAAGTTCGAGGAGGTAAAAGAAGCCTTATCTGAAGCAGGTATCGATTTCTTTTCATTCTGGGATGTGCGTGGTATTGGTAAAGCCCGTCAGGGTAGGGTTTACCGAGGTATCAAATACGATACAAGCACCATTGAGCGTACAAAGTTGTCGATTATTGTTCGCGATAAGAATGTCGAAAAAACAGTGCTGGCCATAATGAAAGCAGCGCGTACAGGCGAAATTGGCGATGGTAAAATATTCATTACCAATATTGAAGAGTCGTACCGTATTCGTACCGGCGAGTTTGGCGACGAATCGCTTTACATTAAAACAGATGAGGATTAATAGCCCGGTGATAGTTAGTTAGTGATTAGAAAAATGATTTAAAAATTGTATAAAATTTAACAACATGGAAGAAACTTTAACAGGCCTGCAAATAGGCATCGACAACATGTGGTTACTCATTGCTGGTTTTTTGGTAATGTTTATGCAACCTGGTTTTGCAATGGTTGAAGCCGGTTTTACCCGCTCGAAAAATACTGCAAACATATTGATGAAAAACTTGATGGACTTTGCAATAGGTTCGTTATTATACTGGATTATTGGCTTTACATTAATGTATGGCGATTCTCTGGGAGGTTTTATCGGTATACCCGATCTGTTCTTTATGAGCGATGGATATGGCGATAATTACTCCGATTATGCCGATTTGTTTTTCCAAACGGTATTTTGTGCCACTGCAGCTACCATTGTTTCGGGTGCTATGGCCGAACGTACCGAGTTTAAAGCTTACCTTATTTTTACCATTGTTATTTCGGTTTTGATTTACCCAATTTCGGGTCACTGGACTTGGGGTGGCGGATGGTTGAGCCAAATGGGCTTCCACGATTTTGCCGGTTCATCAATTGTTCACTCGGTAGGTGCATGGGTAGGTTTGGCAGGTGCTGCTATTATTGGCCCCCGTATTGGTAAATATGGAAAAAATGGAAAACCTAACGCCATTCCTGGTCACAACCTAGTGTTGGGTGCCTT
>DAOSWJ010000157.1:0-7682 GCA_035380005.1 Prolixibacteraceae bacterium
CTGTTTTTCGATCCACTTCCGAAATGCATGTGCTTTTAAACGGCTTACCGAAATGTCAGAAGGCAGGTTTTGCAGGGGTTTTAGGGTTACTTCAATTTTTCCGTCGGGCAATGTTTTGTACAATTTCACCACCAATGAACTTATGATGAATTGACGGTTGGCACGGAAGAATTTTTCGTTTCCAAGCTTTTCTTCGAGCTTTTCGAGCGACTCGTCGACCATTTTTTGCTTCCCTTCGGCAGTTATCAGGTAGGTGGTTTTTTGTGTCGAGTAAAAACACAAAATGTCGGTATGTTGCACAATTTCCTTTTTGTTGCCAAGCGACAATATTAAGCCCGTATTGCTGCTCAGTGTCTGTGCCACGGTTTTTGTTGCTTTTTCGGTATCGATGTGTTCGGTGTTGAGTTGCCGTACGGTTAGCACAATGCTTTCAATTGCGACAACTTCGACAGCGGTTCCGCTTGCAATTTTCCGATTATTGGCCGAAATTGCTTTCCAATCGTCGCCATCAATACGTACCCAGCCGTAACCTTGTTCTGGATCGATGGTTTCAATCACTTTTCCTTTTTTGCCAATCATGCCATCGACATTGGTTTTGATATCGCCCGTTTTCTCCATTCGTTTCAGAAGGGGTTTCAGCATGGTTATGCCAATAAAAAAGCCTGCAATGAATAATATAATATTAAACCATAGCGGCAATTGCATGAATGCACCAAAAGCGGCAATTAAGCAACCTAAGCCTATACTGCCCATTATAAAGCCAGGTATGAATATCTCGAGTAAGAAAAAGAAAAATGCTGCAATAAACCAATAGTGCCAAATGTGAAAGTTCATTTTTCAGGTTTTAAGTTGAATGATTAGATTGACTTTAAGCCTGAAAATTACAAATAAATAATTAATGTGACCGAAGTTTCTAAAAATTAAGTTCAACTAGAACGGGCAAATGGTCCGAAACAAAAAAGTTGTCGTTGCGCCTATCGTCGATATGCACTATTGATTTTACTTCAAAACCTTTCACAAATACATAGTCAATGCGGTTATCGATTACTTTATTGGCATCGAATCCGGTGAAAGTACCTGTTGGACCATAATGGGGTGTTTTGCTGATTTCGAAAGCATCGTTCATTTTGCCTCGAATAATGGAAATGGATAAGGTTTCGGGATTAGCATTGAAGTCGCCCATTAAAACGACAGGAAGATGTTTGTTGTTGATTTGTTCTATTTTTTGGAGAATTAGTTTTGCCGATTGCTCGCGTGCCAATTCGCTTTGATGATCGAAATGGGTATTCATTATCAATATCTCGCGTCCGCTTTCTTTGTGGGTGAAAAAGCCGTAAGTACAAACCCGGTGGTAATTGGCTCCCCAGCCAAGTGAAACCTTTTCGGGTGTTTCCGATAACCAAAAAGTATTGGAACTATCAACTGAATAAACGGTTGTGTCAAAAAAAATAGCACAGTATTCACCTAAGGCTTTTCCATCGTCGCGGCCAATCCCAATGTATGAATAATTCGGAAGGTTTGCTATTAGGTATTCAAGTTGATGGTGAAGGCCTTCCTGTATGCCGAATAGTTCGGGTTGATAATGACTGAGCAATGTTGCCATGGCTTCTTTGCGGTTTTCCCAACTGTTCTCGAGGTCATTATCGGTAGCATACCTAATGTTGTAGGTCATGATATTGGTGGTTTGTGCATTAAGCGAATAAACACAAAGAAAATAAAGTAAGCCGATAATAATAAGCGATCTACATCTCATACTTTTTTTATTGCTAAGATAGCAATAAAGTTGACCCAGCTTTAGTTCGGTTTCCCCTTTCCTCCCATTTTGAAAAGTATTTCTTTTTCTTTTTTGGTTAAGCTATCGTAACCCGACTTGGCAATTTTATCGAGAATTTGGTTGATGTCTTCCTTTTCAGCTTTTTTCTTTTTGTTGTATTCCCAATCGGTCATGCCCTGTGTTTTTGAACGACGGTAACTAACTTTTAATCGTCGGGTACGCTTGAAAAAGGTATCGATATGGAAAGCAAAATTGTTGAAGCGGGCCATGAAATCGTTTCCTTTTTTTAGTTGCATCATGTACAGGTAGCCCCATAAGGCACCACCCAAGTGGGCTATGTTACCACCGGCATTGTTGCCTGTAATTCCAATAAAATAAATGAAAACCGAAAAAAGGGCAATCCAAATCATTTTTACAGGGCCAAAAAATGCACTAATTGGGAAAAGATGTAACGAAAGGTTGGGCACATAAACAGCTGTTGCTACTACAATGGCAATAATCGAGGCCGAGGCTCCCAATAATAAACCGGAAGATGCTACTGAATCGAAAGCCGGGAAAATGTTATAGGCCAGCATATACAAAATACCGCCGCTGATACCTCCAATCAGGTAAATGCCCAAAAGCTTTTTTTCGTCGAAGTAATTCAGGAATATTTTACCAAACCAATATAGCCATAAAACGTTAAAAATGATGTGTATGAAATCGTAATGTAAAAACATGTAGGTAATGATGGTCCATGGGCGGGTAAGCAATTGTCCGAAGTCGGAAGGAAGTGCTAACCAAGGAAGTATTAGTACGTTGATGTTAAAAAGCGAAAAAAGTACCAAAACAATACGAAGGGCCAAGAATACGGCTAAGTTTAAATAGATCAGTCGGGTAACGATCGATCCATTTTTAAAAGTTTGCTTAATTTCTTCCCAGATATTCATTTGTTGTTAATAAAATGTATTAGAGTTTTTGTTCCAAAATTTGATCAAAATAAAACCGAAAATCATCCCTCCAAGGTGTGCAAAGTGTGCAATATTGCTTCCCGAGTTGGTTAAACCTGAAAAGAGTTCAATTAAACCATAACCAATAACAAAATATTTCGCTTTAATTGGTATTGGCGGAAAAAGCAGCATAAGTTGAGTGTTTGGAAACAGCATGCCAAAGCCGAGCAATACACCAAAAACAGCTCCCGAAGCTCCAACCGTAGGAATATTCATGCGGGTTTCTTTTAGCTTTTCTAAAAAGTTGATGGCCTCGGTTTGGTAGGCTGCCGAGTTGGGCAAATCGTGCCAACGGGCAGCAAATTCCATCACCGATGGACGGCTGTAACCCATGTGCTCAATCGTATTCTGGTATTTGTTAATGAACGAAGAAAACAATTCGGGCGATGGGGTGTTCGAAAAAGCTGTGATTGTTTTAACCATTGGCGCAATTTCGATGTAATTAACCAGTGTGTGCAAACTAGCTGCCCCTAAGCCTGTTATAAAATAATAAATCAGAAAACGTTTTGGTCCCCAAACACTTTCAAGCACCCTTCCAAACATGTATAGGGCAAACATGTTAAAAAAGATATGAAAAAGGCCACCGTGCATAAACATATGGCTTACAAACTGAAAAGGTTGGAAATATTCCGATCCGGGATAATAAAGACCAAGTATCTGAGTCAAATTAATACCGCGTGTTTGGAACAAAAAAGTAGCAACAAACATTATTGCATTAATGATTATCAGGTTTTTGGTTACCGGAGGAATTTGCTGGTATGGTGAACGAAAATTATTCATTTGTATAAATTTTTTCACATTGTAACAACTATTGAACCATTTGGTTTTTGATGCCATAATGATCAATGCGGCTGACAAGCTGTCAACCAAAAATATTGTCTATTTCAATCGTTTCTCAATTTCTTCGGTTTTAATTATTTCGATAACCGGTTTGCCGGTAGGCGAAAAATTGGGTGTTTGACAAGCAAATAGGCTATCGATAAGTGCAGCAGCTTCGTCGGTATTTAATTGGTGCCCATGGTTTACCGACGAGGCTATGGCAAGTGAAATAGCCAGTTCTTCGCGCATCTTATCGCCAATATTGGTAGCCGTAGTTTTCATTCGTTCGAGCATCGATTCAACAATAGCTTTGGCGTTGCCTTCGTCGAGATAAGCCGGAAAGCCGTTGATTATGAATGTGTCGGGGCCAAACTCGCGAATGTCGATACCCATAAGGTTGAGGTCGGTTAACATCGAACGGAGCATTGTTGCATCGCTTTGGTTCATTTCAATGGTTTGCGGAAAAAGCAATTGCTGGCTAACACCTTCTTCATTGGTAAGGGTAATCATAAATTGCTCGAACAAAATGCGTTGATGCGCCCTGCGTTGGTCAATAACCATAAGCCCCGATTTAACAGGGGTTAGTATGTATTTGTTTTTAAAAGTGATAAAATTTCGCCCACTGTCGTTATGCACAGGTTTGCTTTGTTGTTCAGGAAAAAGACTTGGTTCTTCGTTTTCAGTTCTATTCATGAACTCAAGCTCTTGCCGCGGTTCACCATATAGCTTTTCCCAATCTTGAGCCGATTGTTGTCCTGTACCCGACGAAAATCCTTTGGATGGAACTGTATAACTTTTGCTTTCGTTAAATGGGTTGTAATTTGGGTTGTAACTTATTTGTGGCTGCCTGATGCCTTCGGACGATTTTGGTGAAATAGGGATATCGATGCTACCATCCTGATCGAAATCGATGCTGGGTATAACATTGAATTTGCCCAAGGCTTCGCGAACAGCTGCATTAAGAAGTTGCCATATACGACTTTCGTCTTCGAATTTTATTTCGGTTTTGGTAGGGTGGATATTAATATCAATGCAAGCCGGATCGATTTCGAAGTTGATAAAGTAAGCGGGAATCATATCGTGGGGCAATATCTTGTCGTAAGCTTGCATAATGCCGCGGTGAAAAAAGGGGTGTTTCATGTAACGGCCGTTTACAAAAAGGAATTGTTCTCCAAAGCTTTTGCGCGCAAATTTTGGTTGGCCCACAAAACCGTTGATTTTTGCTATGGCAGTATCGCTGCTAAGGGCTACAAGGCTTTGATTCATGTTATTGCCAAAAATATTTACAATTCGTTTCCTTAAATTATCAGCAGGTAAATCGTAAATAGTTTCATCGTTGTGGTATAATGAAAATGCAATTTGTGGGTTTGCCAGTGCAGTACGCTGTATTTCGGTTATGATGTGTTTTAGTTCGGTGGTGTTCGATTTAAGAAATTTACGACGGGCGGGTACGTTGAAGAACAGATTTTTAACACAAAACGTTGTGCCTTGTTGTGCCGAAACAGCCTCTTGCCGAATCAGTTCAGAACCTGAAATGTGAATAAATGTGCCAATTTCATCGTCGGATGGTTTGGTTTTAAGTTCAACATCGGCCACCGAAGCAATTGAGGCCAATGCTTCGCCCCTGAAACCCATAGTACGGATGGCAAACAGGTCGGTTGCACTGTTGATTTTCGAAGTGGCGTGGCGTTCAAATGCCATTCGGGCGTCGGTTGGCGACATGCCCTTGCCGTTGTCGCTTACCTGAATAAGTGTACGCCCGGCATCTTTAACCTGTACCTGAACTTTTGAAGCTCCAGCATCGATTGCATTTTCAACCAGTTCTTTAACTACCGAAGCGGGGCGTTGAATAACCTCGCCGGCGGCTATCTGGTTGGCTACTGCATCGGATAATAAATGAATAATATCGGCCACGTTTCCTCCTTATCTGAACATAAAGTAAAGTAACAGCATGAGCAAGGCAACAATAATTAGTAGCCTTGTATTTGAGCGCCGTCGTTGCGTTTTTAACGACCATTTGCCTTGCATCATCCCTTTTTTAAATTCGCCCCTTGAAATATGCGGTCGATAACTGCCTTCGTCATCTTTAATGCCCATTTCGGCTTTAATGCGTCGTTCGCGGTTTTCGCGTTCTTCCTTTTTCGGATTCCAGTAGCGAGGTTCAACGTTAAAAGCCTTCGGTTTTGGTGTGAAAAAAAATCGTGCCATGTTCTGTTCTTGTTTTTTCTGATCAACAAAGATATGGTATTTTTCAGGCTATCGAAAAGCTTTATATTTTTTTACATTTTTTGAGGGTTTACAGGTTTATCCTCCAAATAAGGCTATTCATTAAAAAAGAAATACGAAAGCTGTTGATTTTTGAGCATTTGATTGTTCAGTTTTGTATTTTCTGCAAAAATAAAAACCGAAGCATGTTAGTAAAAACTTTTGGAAGTGCAGTTCATGGTATCGATGCCACCACCATAACCATTGAAGTAACCGTAAGCCGTGGTATTAAATTTCATATAGTGGGTTTGCCCGATGTAGCCGTACGTGAAAGTCAGCAACGCATTGACTCTGCACTGCGCGAAACAGGCTACAAACTACCGGGTTATAAGGTGATAATTAACATGGCTCCGGCCGATATCCGAAAAGAAGGTTCTGCTTACGATTTGCCATTGGCTATTGGAATACTGGCTGCTTCGGAGCAAATAAGTACCGATAAATTAGAAAAATATGTGATTATGGGGGAGTTGTCGCTCGATGGTAGCTTAATGCCCATAAAAGGTGTGTTGCCCATAGCCATAAAAGCTCGATCGGAAGGTTTCGATGGATTTATTCTTCCAAAGCAAAATGCCCGTGAAGCTGCTGTGGTCGATAAACTTAAAATATACGGTGTTGAGAATATCCGCCAGGTAATCGATTTTTTTGAAGATAAATGCGAACTGGAACAAACCATAGTTGACACACGAAAAGAGTTTTTTGAGAATGTAATGCATTCCGATATCGATTTTTCGGACGTAAAGGGGCAGGAGAATGTAAAACGAGCCCTCGAAGTAGCTGCTGCCGGTGGCCACAACCTTATCATGATCGGTCCTCCCGGAGCTGGCAAAACAATGTTGGCCAAACGCATACCATCAATTTTGCCTCCATTTACATTGCACGAAGCGCTCGAAACAACCAAAATACATTCGGTAGTGGGGCAGCTCGATGGCAATACCTCGTTGCTTACCCAGCGCCCTTTCCGATCGCCGCACCATACCATTAGCGATGTTGCTTTGGTAGGAGGGGGTACGTATCCTCAGCCAGGCGAAATTTCATTGGCACACAATGGCGTACTCTTTCTCGACGAACTGCCCGAGTTTAAACGTGCTGTGCTCGAAGTAATGCGCCAACCGCTCGAAGATCGAAAGATTACCATCTCGAGGGCAAAATTTTCGGTTGAATATCCGGCCAGTGTAATGTTGGTTTCGAGTATGAACCCTTGCCCCTGTGGATATTACAATCACCCTACACGCGAATGTGTTTGTGGTCCGGGTATGGTCACCAAATATTTGAACCGTATTTCGGGACCTTTGCTCGATCGTATCGATATCCACCTCGAAGTTATACCGGTTCCATTCGAAAAACTATCGACAGCACCGCCGTCGGAGAGCAGTGCCGAGATAAGGCAGCGGGTTATCAATGCTCGTCAAATACAGGCCATTCGGTTTAAAGATGCCGAAGGTGTGTATTGCAATGCTCAAATGAGTTCGAAAATGCTGCGTACTTATTCGCAGCCCGATGCCGCAGGTGCCCAGATACTTAAAACAGCAATGGAAAAACTGGGTTTGTCGGCAAGGGCTTACGATCGTATTCTAAAAGTAGCCCGCACCATAGCCGACCTTGAGGCCAGCGATAATGTTTTGGCACACCACCTTGCCGAAGCGATTCAGTACCGCAGCCTCGACAGGGAGAACTGGGGTGAGCAAAAAATATGACACAGAAATATTCTATGCATATTGAAAAAAATCAATATTTAAACTTAATTTATCTATGTTTGTTTAATTAAAACATTCTAAATTAAATCATTATTGTCCGATAAAAATACAAAAAAATCTAATTGATTCTGCAACTGCTTG
>DAOSWJ010000158.1:0-7672 GCA_035380005.1 Prolixibacteraceae bacterium
ATAATTGCTAATGTTAGAATTCTATTCATTTTTAAAGTGATTAGCTAAAGTCAATTCCTTCGTTTTAACTTCATCGATAAAAAGTTTTGCAATTTCGATAGCGCCTTTTTCCGATAGGTGGGTGTTGTCGATTTTTCCGTCGGGGTATTTTTCGAATTCTCCCGGTGGTATTTGCAGGAATAAGGCTAAGCTTTCTTGTTCGCCGAGTTGTGTCAATAATCTCATGCTTGTTTTGTGCATATCGATTAAGGGAGCGTTTGTTTTTGTCGCAACTTTGCGTACAATGTCGGGATAAACACCGTGTGTGTCGGTTTGCACGCCATTTACAAAATTGCGCCTTGCAATAGGGGTACATAAAATAGGAGCGCATTTTTTTGCTCTTGTATCTGCAATAAATTTTGTTAGGTTGTATTCATATTCGACCAGGGTGGCATGTCTGCCTGTTTTTGATTCAACACCATCGTTATGTCCAAATTGTATTACGACAAAATCGCCTGGTTGGAGCAATTTTACAACAGAGTCCCAGCGGGCTTCGTAAATAAACGAACGTGTACTGCGCCCGTTTTTTGCATGGTTCGATATGTTTAATGTCGAATCGATGAATGTTGGTAAAAGTTGTCCCCAGCCTCGTTCGGGATATGTTTTGTCGGGTTTATCGGCCATTGTTGAATCGCCAATTAAATACAGAACAGGTATGCGTTGTTTGCACGAACAAATAAGCAAGGTCAGTACCAGCAATATGTATAGCTTGTTGTTCATTAAAAACAATAGTGTGTTGATATTGATGTAATTAAATGGCTGCGTGCCAATTTTTGTAGCATGCCGATGCTATAAAATTAGTAAAAAGAAATTGTTTTTAACGGTTAAGTTCAAGTGCAGCCAAAATGAACGGGGCAATACCTTTGCTGTCGTTTGCTATTACCTTTTCGGTAATGTAGTAGTTATAGCTGCCGTCGCGATATGGGTTGCCGCCTAAACCACAGCCACCACAAACATTGTTTAGTACTAAATTGCCATTTTTGTCGGTGGTAACCAAGTGTTTTATTATAGCATCGAATTTTTGGTTGGCAATGGTTTTGTATTTGGCATCGATGTAGGCTTTGTTGGCTGCTTTGGCCATAGCATAGGTGTACATACACGAGCCCGAAGCCTCGATATAGTTGCCTTCGCGGCCTCCATGGTCGAGTACTTGGTACCATAAACCTGTGGCAGGATCGGCCACTTTTAGCAACGCATCAATTTCGTCGTTTAAAATTTTGATTATTTTTTCGCGCGACTGATGATCTTCGGGCAAAAAGTCGAGAATATCGACAATGGCCATTACATACCATCCTATTGCACGGCTCCAAAAGTGAGGCGACTGGCCAGTTTCGGGGTTGCTCCAACGTTGCTCGCGGCTTTCGTCCCAAGCATGGTAAAGCAGTCCGGTGTTAGAGTCGAGTGTTTTTTCGTAAACAAGCAATACCTGATGGGCAACAACATCGAACCATTGAGTTTGGTTGAATTCTTTTGCATACTGTGCTAAAAAGGGTGAGCCCATGTAAATGCCATCGAGCCACATTTGATAAGGGTATATTTTTTTGTGCCAAAAGCCACCACTTAAGGTTTTTGGGTGGTTTTCCATTTGTTCAACAAATTGAGCAATGGCTTTGTGGTACTTTTCTTGGCCAGTGCGTTTATAAAGGGTAAATAAACTTTTTGCAGGATTTATTCTGTCAATATTGTATTCTTCAATTTTGTAATTTTTGATACTTCCATCGTTGCCAATAAAATAATTAAAATAGCTTTCCATATAATCGGAATATTTTTGGTCAACTTCGCCTAACTTATCGATGGCCATTGCCAGCATTGCCACATCATATTGCCATTTAATTTTTTCGTGGCCATCGAAGTAAATTAAACTGTCGTGCAAATTCATAACACTGTTGGCCATTTTAACCGACCATGGCAACTCATTATTGTTTGCTGAGGAGTTGTTCGATTCCTGCTTGCAAGCGCAAAAAACCAGAAAAAGAATAATTATTGGCACAATGTATTTCATAAGGTAATCTTTTTGTTTATTAAGGCCGATAAACCGGCTTTACTTAAGCTTAACTTGCATGAAATCAAACATCATCTTCGATGAACGATTTTACATGCTCGTTTCATTTCGTTAGTAAATTATTAGTAAACACAAACCCTGTGTCGATATAAAATGCTGGCGTTTTTGTTTTTATATTTTTTACAAAGAATTAGAAAAAGCTGCCCGGGAAAGTAGCATGAAACCTGAAATAGCCATTCCCCGGGCAACATTAATCATCACCTATTTCAAGAATGTACCTTTCGATATTTTAACCCTTCCATCAGACATGTTGTGTCTGATGATATTAACACCTTTAGTAGGTTCAGCAAGTCTAACGCCCATAATGTTGTAGTATTCAGTACTTATTATGGTAGCATTGTTGTCAATCTTATCAACGCCAACACCTACGCCCGGATCTTCTTCGGCAGTAAATACCAAACCGCAAAACATTATTTTTGAACCAGCAAACCAAACATAATATTCTTTACCGGCTTCGAGATTGATTGTTGCGCCGGTGAAGTGTGGGTTGTCGGGGTTGTCTTCGTGAGGAATGGCTTTTCCATCTTCACCAACTTCGGGAATATAATACTCGTAAGTATTTGCATCGATAAAATGACCCCAGTATTTTGTTGTGTCGTAAGCATAAGCTTTCATATCGGTGCTAAAATCGGCTTCATCTAGATCGTCTTCGGTTAAAGCAGCAACAAAAAACTTCTTGTTGTAACCAAATTTGAATGCGATATCGAGTGTTCCGCTAACAGCCGGAACAAAGTGAAGTGCACACGATGGGCCTGTTGAGTGCATCAAAAAACCGTCCATGCCGTTGGTTGCACCTTGCACTTGTGTTTGGTTGTATGTGTTGCCGTTGTAATCGAAAGTAACCACATCGCCTTCAACTGTTTTGAATAGCCAGTCGGTTTGGCCTTCGAAAATAACTGTGAGATTTTCGAGTTCAACCGATTCGGGGCCACCATTTTCGATGCCTTTAAAGGCTGATTCATCGGCACCTAATGCTAAATCAACCGAATTCCAGGTTACTTGAGCATTTACACAAATAGCTGCAATTAATGCAAGCAAAAAAAGTAATTGTTTTTTCATAATGTTTAGATTTTAATAATTAATAACTGTTGTAAATTTTGAATTGTATTTTTTGATTATTTTGAACCGGTAAACGACCATACAACACTTGTTTGGGCATTGCTTAATTTTTCGCTTTTACGGTTTAATGGCACTGCCAAATCGAGTTGGTTTCCGTTGATTTTTCCGGCCATTTTTTGTGTGTCACTAAGTCCGCTCGACAGGTAATAAATACCATCGGCATTGGCAACGTTCAAATTGCCTGTAACATCGAGGTTGCCCAAGCTTGGTGATTTTACGTTGGCCGCAACTGCTTGAATTTGGTCGTCGGGTATTTTGCTCAGGGTGACTGTAACATCGGTATAAACATCGGTTCCGTTGCTTAGCGTGCCCGCAAAAGTGCCTTCAACCAAAAGTGATGCATCGGTGTGTGTACTTTCTCGTATTATTTCGTCGGTGTTGCACGAAGTAATTATAAATGGAATGGCCAGTACAATTAGCGCTATAAATGTTTTTATTGTTTTCATTGTTTTCATTTTTAAGTTTTCGAAATGAAGTTATTCTGCTGAGTAGCCCGGGTTTTGATCCGATGGTTCCATGCCGGTGTTGAGGCCAATCTCGTCGGCCGGTATTGGGCGGTACCATTTAATATTCCCGTCGCCGCCGGTCATATCGGCAGCTGAGTTAACTTTGGTGTTCCAACGTAAGTTGTACTTTACTAACTGACGTGTGCGCCGCAAATCCATCCAGCGATAGTATTCGCCCAAAAGTTCGCGGGCACGCTCGTCGAGTACAACATCAATACTTTGGTCGGCCGAAACATACCCTCCTTCTTCGGGGTCGAATCGTTGGTATTGGCTAAAAGAACTGAGCTCGGTTGTTTTTGCACGTTTACGTACGCTGTTAAGGTATTTGAGTGCCAACTGCTCGTTTCCGGCCATAAGGTATGCCTCAGCCGCCACTAAATAGATCTCACTTAAATTAATAACTACAATATCGCGAAAGCTACCGTTGCCTGTACTTGCACTTAAATCGGTAGCAGGGTCGTCGAATTTTTTAACCGGTGGAATAGTGCCCACTTTGGTTAATGCTCCATAATATTCGTATTCTTCGTCGGTAGTTACACCGCCATCTTTGTTGTATTCAATCCAACGTACGGGGTCCGATGTGCGAATGATTTTTGCAACACTTGAATAGCCGTTACTTGCAAGGCGCTGAGCATTTGCATTTTGGTAAGCATCGATTTCGTCGTTGGTAACGTACCATGCAGGGAAATAAAATGCTATTGGCATTTGCGATAATTCACTTTCCGAAGCATTGTAATAAGCCCAATAGCCTTGTGTTCCCCAAGTTTCGGCATAGTTATATACAGTTGTCATGAATGTTGCATTGTAGCGCTCATCGTCGCTATTGAAAAGATGAAATGTTTTGTTGCTTACGTTAAAATCGGAGCGAACGTATTTCATACCTAAAGTTACCGCACCCAAATATGTTCCTACAATATTTTGTTGTGAATGGCCGCCGGTGTTGGGATCTAACGATGAACCCCTGTCGTATTGTATTGCAAATATGTTTTCTTCGTTTTGCTCGTTATTGGCCGACCATTTTTCTTCGAACGAGAGAGTAAGTGGCATTGCGTCGCAAATTTCGGCTGCTGTTTGTGCTGCTTTTTCGAAATAACTTGTGCCGTTTATGGTAAATGTGCCATTTTCGGCATTGTTTAAAGAAGTGTTCAAATCCCAGCCGGCAGCTAAATATACCTTGGCCAACAATGCTTTTGCAGCTTGTACACTGGCGTGTCCTGTTTTGTCGATTGGTTGAAGCACAGTGCTTGTTGAAAGTTCTGTTAATTCATCGATCAAAAAAGTGTAAACTTCTTCGAGGTCGGTACGCGGATACGATGTTTCTGCTGTGTTTATGTAACTTTTAATTAACGGCACACTACCAAATTGTTGTGTCAGAATAAAGTATGAAAATGCGCGAATAAAACGTGCTTCTTCTATATTGAGCGCTTTCTCGTCGAAATCTTCACACAAATCGGCATAATACAATACTGCGTTTGCTGCATTTACTGCACTGTACAGGTTTGAATAAAACGATTTCACTGTTCCGTTGTCGGCTGTAATGGCATAGGTTTCAAGTGTAGCATCGCCTGCATCGCGAATAGCAGCATAGGTATCGGTACCACTCATAAAAATGCCTTGCTCGTTATAAACATCGCGTAGTTTATAATATGCTTGGTTTAATAAAGTAACGTAGTTTTCTTTTGTCGAGAATTGGGCATCGGCCGAAATTGCCGATTTATTTTCAGCACTGAGGAAATCCTCGCAGCCTGTTAAAGCAATGGTGCAAATAAGGCCAATAAGTGTTGATATTATCAATGTTCGTTTCATATCGATTTTGTTTTTGTTCAATTATTAGAAATTCAGGTTAAGACCAAACTGATAAGTAGTAGTACTTGGACCGTCGTTTTTGGTTTCGGCACCGGCCCATTCGGGATCGAAGCCTTTGTATTGTGTAAACACAAACGGGTTGGTAACATTGAGGTAAAGACGAAGTTTTTTAATACCTAATTTGCTTAATGTTGTTTTTGGCAAAGTGTAACCCAGTACAATATTTTTAACTTTCCAATACGATGCATCTACTATAGAGCCAAGGTTGTTTTCACCTTTTTCGAGCCAAATTGAACCTGTTCCATAGTTGGCTGTAGTTGCATTTGGGAAAGGGAACTCTCCATAATGGGTTTGCTCCTGATAAACGGGGTTTACAATGGTTCCATCCTCGTTAATGTAATCGCAATCGATAAGCGCACCGGCCGGAATGTAATAATCCATAGTTAAGTGTTGGTAACCGCGGTAAGCATAGTTGTAATATTCAAAAAGGAAGTTTGAATATACCTTGTAGTTTTGTTTGGTGTAAACCGAAACCATCATGTCCCAGTTGCCATAAGTTAACGACGAAGTGATGCTTCCTATCCATTTTGGATCGCGACTGCCCAATATCTTTTTATCGTTGTCGGCATCAATTATTCCATCGCCGTTGATGTCTTCAATTATTGGCATACCTTCGGTCCACTTGTAAATGCTGTAATAATAGTCGCTCGATTTTACTTGTTCGCCAGGTGTAAAGCCATTATTGATTGAAGCTTCGTTGTCGGGCACATCAATTGTTTTGTCGCTAACAATACCAGCCCAGTTGTACGAGTAGATGTTGTTTACCGGTTGTCCAACCATGAGCGTTTTGGTTGTTCCGCCTAAAATCTGATCGCTGGTGCCATTTATTTCAAGCACTTCGTTTTGGTTAGCTGCAAATGTGAAATTTGTTTCCCAGCGCCATTTTTTGTTTTGAATGTTTATGGTATTCAGCGATAGTTCGATACCACGGTTGCGAACATTGCCAATATTTGTAATCAAGCTTCCTCCTCCCGAAACCAACGGAAGGTCGCGTTTGTAAAGCAAGCCTTTTGAGTCTTTGTTGTACAAATCGATAGTACCGTTTATGCGGTTGTCAAAAAAACCATAGTCGATGCCAAGGTTTGTTTCTTGTGTCGATTCCCACGATAAAGCTGTATTTACCACACCGCTTGGGTAATAGCCATAAGCTACTTGATTGCCAAAGGCATAATAGTTTGGTCCGGCACCGGTTGTTTGTGTGTCGTAATTGCCTATACCCGAATTGTTTCCGGTAACACCATACGATAAGCGAAGTTTAAGGTTCGACAGTTGTTCGATATTCATAAAGTCCTCTTCCGAAATTCTCCATGCAAATGCTGCCGAAGGGAATGTTCCCCAGCGGTATCCGCTTGCAAACTTCGACGAACCGTCGGAACGTACTGTTGCTGTTAACATGTATTTGCCTTTGTACGAATAATTTGCCCTAAGCATACGATACCATGCTGTTTTCGGCGTATGACGATGAAAATTCTTCGATATTTTCTTTGCCGGCAGTTCCAATATTATGGTATTTTGTGCCGGGTGTTGGGTTTTGGGCACTTAAAAAGTATTTCTCGTAGTTGTATGCATTCATACTGAATAAGCCCATAGCGCTAATCGAATGATCGTTAATGCTTACATTGTAATTGGCTATGTTGTCCCAAATCCAATCGAAACTGCGGGTAATGGTATAGCTGCCAAGCGGAGTGCCGCCAACACCATCGCCACTGTAAAATCCTGTACGGCTGTGGGTGAGGTTGGGCGATAAAGTTGTTTTAAAACTCAGGTTTTTAACTGGTTTGATTTCGAGATAAACATTCCCCAAAATTCGGTATGTTTCTTTCTCCTTCATTTCGTTTTCGTAAAAAGCTAATGGGTTATAGGCGTCGGTAAATTGGTGGGCCGAAGTACCCATTGCTTCAAAGTTGCCGGGTTTTATGTTCAGATTGCCATCACTATCGTATGGGGTGTTGAACGGGTTCATGCGATAAGCAACTTTAATACCTTCGTCGCTTCCGTAATCGTTGGCCATGTAAGACATGTTTAGGTTAATGCCGGCCGAAACAATGTCGTTAATCTTTGAATCGATACTGGCTTTTAT
>DAOSWJ010000159.1:0-7638 GCA_035380005.1 Prolixibacteraceae bacterium
TGGCTGCCGTTAGTTTTTCTTCAATTGCAAAACGCCAAATTGCGTTATCTTTTTTTCCCGAAAAATGAATCCAATCGAAACTTGAACGGAATAAAAAGTATTTGTTGCGCCCAGTGTTTGTAGCTATTTTATCAATGTCAAGCATGTATTTTAGCCCACCATCGCTAAGCGAGAAAATGTCGTTAAATGCATAAGGCATGCTTGCATCGAAGTGAAAGTTGGCAATTGGAACTATCGAAAATTCGCTGCCGCTTGTTTTCATCAGGTGTGCCGGGTTAATAATATTGCCTGCTTGTATTGTGTTTGTAGCCATTTCGTTGATGTAAATTTTTTGCGAAAAAGCTTTTAGCCCAATTAACAAGCCAGCAAATACGATAATTATATGAAGGAATATATTTTTCACTTAATTTGGTTTAAAGGTTTATAATTGTAATTACGGTTACACTGAAAGCAAACATTTCGGAATAATTATCGAACATTTCGGTTGTAATTTTCTCGTAAGGCCAAATAAACTCTAAATCGAGAATCAGGCTATTGGCTTGCTTCAATTGTTCGTTTAATTCAGAATTGATAAACAGAGTATCATTTGATGTAACAGCGTTAAGGCTCAATTGATCGAAATCGGTTGGGGCTGCCTCAACTACCGTGAAATAAAGAGGATCGCCAATGTTTGTGTTGTTTGTTGAATCGAAAGGGCTGAGTATCAGGTTTACATCGAAAGGCATTACATTGGTGGTTCTGAAAACGAGTTCGATATTGTTAAATAATTTGCTGATTTTAGGTTGTTTGTATGGTATAGTGTCGGTTACTGAATGGAAAACGCCGGGGTCGATGCTGATACTTGTTTGGTTTTTGTAGTCTTCGAAAAGGTCGCCCAATTTATACGATCCATGTAAAAATGGAAAGCCAATTTGGGTTTCGGTATCGAACACAATTTCTTTTTTTGCCGGAAAGCAAGCTGTGAGGAGCATTAATAAAAAGTATAAAAATATTTTATGTGTTCTTTGTTTTGTCATTAACTGTTTTTTGGCAAATATACTAAGTTCAAACTTTCAAATACAATATTCATTGTGTTGAACTGTGTTCTTATCGTTATTTTTGATTTAAAAATTGATTGTTTATCTTAGCAAACTTAAATAGTTATACTAACGCATGATTAAATTAACAAAATACATCAGAGATCTTATAATTGTAACCATTGATTTTTTTCATCAACCATTTCAACGTTTTATTTCAAAGGAAACTTTCCGTTATGCTGCAACAGGCGGAATGAATACAGTATTCGATATAGTGCTTTATTTTGTTTTTTACAATTATGTTTTCGATAAGCAAGTGCTTCATCTTGGATTTATTGCCATGAGCCCACATATTGCTGCTTTTGTATTTGTTTTTCCTATTACTTTTACAACGGGGTTTTTATTGGCCAAGTATGTAACTTTTACCCGATCGATTATAAGGGGGCGTGTTCAGTTGTTCCGATATGGTGTGTCGGTCAGCGGTTCGGTATTGCTCAACTATTTGTTGCTTAAGCTTTTTGTCGATGGTTTTGGCTTTTATGCCACACTCTCGAAAATACTAACAACCCTAGTGGTAATTTTATACAGTTATTTAGTGCAAAAGCATTACACATTTTGTACCGGCAAAAAAGCTTTGGCCCGCATCGAAGAAAAATCAGTTGCCTAGTATTTCCAAAAACATAACAGTTTGTTGCTTTTTTATTTTGATTATCTTAGCAAGAGTTAAAATTTGAATTGCTATGGGATATCAAACTAATCCTGAACTGACGCTTGCCTATAATTTTTTGCAATATACCAATCAAAATGTTTTTTTAACAGGCAAAGCCGGAACAGGTAAAACCACCTTTTTAAAAAATTTGAAGCAACAATCGCCCAAGCGCATGATTATTGTTGCTCCAACAGGTGTAGCTGCAATTAATGCCGGAGGAGTAACTATACATTCGTTTTTTCAAATGTCGTTTGGTCCTCAAATACCTGTCGATCCAAATCGCCCGCCCAATGCCGACGATGCACGTAACAACAGCGTGGCTTTTAAACGCTTTAATTCTGAAAAAATTAACATTATACGTAGCCTCGATTTATTGGTTATTGACGAAGTTAGTATGGTGCGTGCCGATTTGCTCGATGGAATCGATGAGGTTTTGCGGCGTTACAAAAACCGCTACCAACCGTTTGGTGGGGTACAACTGCTTATGATTGGCGATTTGCAACAGTTGGCACCAGTAGTAAAAGACGATGAGTGGGCCATTTTGCGCAACTATTACGATACTTGTTATTTTTTTAGTAGCAGGGCGCTTAAAAAATCGAGCTTTGTTGGCATCGAACTCAAACAAATTTTCAGGCAAACCGATCAGCGTTTTATCGATCTGTTAAACCGTGTTCGTGAAAACCGTATTGATGTTAAACTTTTGGCCGAGTTAAACAGTAGGTACATACCCGGGTTTAGTCCAACCGACGATGAAGGATACATAACATTAACTACCCATAATTATCAGGCAAAGCAAATTAACGATAAAAAAATTGATGCTTTAAAAACCAAAGTGCATACTTATAAAGCCCGTATTATCGACGAATTTCCTGAATACGCTTATCCAACCGATGAGCTGCTCGAATTAAAAGTGGGTGCACAGGTAATGTTTGTGAAGAACGATTCTTCGTATGCTAAGCTGTATTACAATGGCAAAATTGGAAAAGTAATCGAGACCAACTCCGACTTTGTTATGGTTTTGTGCCCGGGCGAAACAGAACCCATTAAAGTTGAACCCGATATTTGGGAAAACGTAAAATTCAGTTTGAATGACGAAACACAGGAAATTGAAGAGCAATTAATTGGCCAGTTTGTACAAATGCCATTAAAATTGGCTTGGGCCATAACCATCCACAAAAGCCAGGGCTTAACATTCGAAAAAGCAATAATTGATGCACGGCAGTCGTTTGCACATGGGCAGGTTTATGTAGCCTTAAGCCGTTGTAAAAGTATCGAAGGGCTTGTTTTAAGTTCGCCAATTGGTAACTACAGTGTAATTAACGACAATACCGTGTTGGATTTTAGCAATGCCGTTCAGCAGAATCAACCCGGCGAAAAGGAGTTGAACAATAGCCGCAAACAATACGAAATGCAGCTGATTGCCGATTTGTTCGATTTTAACCCAATAATGCGGCAAATACAATATGTATTAAAAATATGGAGCGAACATGCACCTTATTTAATGGGTAATATGCACGAAGTTTTACAAAATATGCTTTTGCCAATAAATAACGAAATGGTTAGCGTGGCCGGTAAGTTTAATCCGCAAGCCGAACAGTTAATCGTTCATTATGGTAATGTTGATAGCAATGCCCAACTACAGGAGAGGTTGAAAAAAGGCGCAGTATTTTTTCTCGATAAGTTCTCGTTATTAGTTGAAGAGCCTTTTGAAACGGTTGTTTTCCAAACCGACAATAAGGCAATCAGAAAAAGTTTGGGTGTTGCCGTTGATCGTTTGGAAAAAGAAATAATTGGGAAAAAAGTCTGTTTAGAAAAAGTTGCCACCGATGGTTTTGGCATAAAAACATATCTCGAAACCAAGTCGAAAGCAGCAATAGACAAAACGGCTAAAACTAAAACCAAGGCTCCCCGCAAAGCACTGATGCAAACAGCTCATCCCGAGTTTTTTGCAATGCTCAACACCTGGCGATACCAAAAAGCCGACGAGCTCGATATCGAAATCGCACAAGTTTTGCGTCAGGCAGTTGTTGAAGCCATTGCCGAAAAAGTACCCGATTCGGCTGTTTCCCTAAAAGCAGTTAAAGGGATGGGCGGGAAAAAAATGCAGCAGTTTGGTAAGGAAATCCTTACGTTATCGTTGCAATACCGCCAAGCAAAAGGGATGGAACTACCTGCAAATTTCAACGACGAAGTTTTGTTGGCCGGCCTCGATACCAAGGAGATAACATTCGAACTTTTTAAACGTGGCTTAAGCCCTATCGAGATTGCCCGAAAGCGAAATTTTGCACTTACAACTATCGAAGGTCATCTTTTCCATTTTGTTGCCGAGGGGCAGTTGGATGTTTATAAATTGATTGATCATGAGCGCTATAACGAAATTGCTTCGGTAATGATGGAAAACAAAACAAAAACTATAACCGAAATTCGCGAAGCCCTTGGCGAAAACTACAGTTATAACGAAATACGTTTGGTTAAAGCAAATATGGAATAGTTATTGTAATTTTGAGTGTGTTGAAACGAGCATGAAAGTTGGTACATCAAAACTGATGATTTAGCTTCAGGCAAGTTGTTTGTAACCTTTTAAAAGAAATTTAGTTATGAAGAAAATACTCATTATCCCGTTTTTGATCATTACTGTAATGATTTTTGGGCAAAACACTAAAAACTTTATCGATCAGAATTACATTGAAGTAACCGGTAAGGCCGAAATTGAAGTTGTACCTGACGAAATTTATGTTTCAATTGTTGTGCAGGAAGCAGATACAAAGGGTAAAATTACTGTTGAAGCACTTGAAAAGAACATGATCAAAAAATTGATCGATTTGAAAATTGATGTTGAAAAGGATTTGACCGTAAAAGATATGGCAAGTAATTTTAAAGATTATTGGTTAAAACGCAGCGATATTTTTAAATCGAAACAGTATTTGTTAAAAGTGAATGATGCTGCTACTGCCGGAAAAGTTTTTCAAGAACTCGAAAAATTGGGCATCTCGAACATGGGAATCGACAAGGTTGATCACAGCGAAATTGAAAAATTCAGGCGCGATGTGAAAGTAAAGGCGGTTGTTGCAGCTAAAGAAAAAGCTGATGGGTTAGCTGAAGCTATTGGCCAAAAAGCAGGCAGGGCTTTGTATATTCGCGAAATTGAAAACTTTTACGGGCCAATACGTCAGCCAAATATGCTTATGCGTTCATCGGCCATGAAAATGGAAGACAGCGCTGCTTTGCCCGAAATCAGCTTCGAAGCTATTAAACTTGAATACTCGGTACAGGTATATTTCGAACTCGAATAATGAAGTTGTTGCTCAATACCACATTGCTGGTTTTGACACTTTTTTGCAGCACTACTTTTGCATCAGAAAACCGGCACGCTGTTCATCTCGAATTGTTGGGCAAATCGGTTTATTACGGAACGCTCACCTATGAATTCGATGTTAAACCCAATTTTGCAGTTGGAACCGGGTGGGGGTATATGAACACATTCAGTGGTAAATATTATACTCACAACATGCGCGAAGGTCGCTACGTCGATCTGATTCTTACCAATCAACATTATGCTTTGCACCGTTTTTTTTATAAAGGTAGGCACAGGCTCATTGCACAGTACGGACTAACTATTCAGAACAGCTTCAATTTTGTTCGTTTTAACGACGGTGGGTTGCAGTTTTCCAATCATCCATTTTTAGTGCCCTTTGCGGGTGCAGGTTACGAGTTCAAAAGCGAAAAAGTTTATCTTCGTTTTCCGGTTTATGTCGCATGGATTGGTGTTTCGGACTGGTTTCCTGCTTTAATGCCTTGGATTGGACTTTCGGTGGGTATTCCTTTATTTTGATTTCACATTTATTTTTCGTTGCTAATGCTTAAATTGCAGCTTTAATTTTAAAATCACAATTTTTTTGATTTGCCTATGGATGCTGTATTTGCTGAAAGTAGAATTAAAGAGCTGCGCGCAGAGCTCGACCGATACAATTACTTGTATTATGTGAAAGCCAGCCCGGTTGTTTCCGATTTTGAATTCGATACAAAGATGAAAGAATTGGAAGAACTCGAAGAGCAGTTCCCTCAGTTCGACGATCCCCTTTCTCCATCTAAAAGAGTAGGCAGCGATATTACTTCGAGCTTTAACCAAGTTGTGCATAAATACCCAATGCTTTCGTTGTCAAATACATATAATGAAGGTGAGTTGCGCGATTTTGATCAACGTATCCGTAAGGAAACCAATCTTGAACCTGAATATGTTTGTGAACTCAAATTCGATGGGGTATCAATCAGTTTAACTTACGAGAATGGTGTGCTCAAACACGCTGTTACCCGTGGCGACGGCGTTCAGGGCGACGATGTAACTGCCAATGTGAAAACAATAAGGAGCATACCGCTAAAATTAATGGGTTCAGGTTGGCCCGCCGAATTCGAAATTCGTGGCGAAATTGTGATGCCTTTCGATGCTTTTGAGAAATTGAATGCCGACCGTATTGCCAGTGGCGAAGAACCAATGGCCAATCCGCGCAATACCACATCGGGAACCATAAAAATGCAAGATTCGTCGGTGGTGGCCAAGCGTGGCCTCGATGCTTACTTCTATTTTGTGCCATCGCAAATTAGGTTGACCGAAAGCCATTACCAAAATTTGCAATTGGCTGAACAGTGGGGTTTTAAAGTTTCGGAGCATACGCGCAAATGTGCAAATATCGACGAGGTGCTTAGTTTTTTGCATCACTGGGAAACCGAACGAAACAACCTGCCCGTTGCAACCGATGGGGTAGTTATTAAAGTTGATTCAATAAGCGTACAAAACGATTTGGGTACAACAGCTAAAAGTCCTCGTTGGGCAGTGGCATACAAATTCAAAACCGAACAGGCCGAAACCCGATTGTTGTCGGTATCGTACCAAGTGGGGCGTACAGGTGCAGTAACGCCGGTGGCCAACCTCGAACCCGTACAACTTGCCGGCACAATTGTCAAGCGCGCCTCGTTGCATAATGCCGACATTATTCAAAAACTCGATTTGCACATTAATGATGTTGTAAAAGTTGAAAAAGGTGGCGAAATAATTCCGAAAATTGTTGGTGTCGATCAGGATGCACGTCATCCTTTGAATGCCCGTGTCGATTTTATTACTCATTGCCCCGAATGTGGCACTGCGCTTACCCGTATCGAAGGCGAAGCTGCTTTTTATTGTCCGAACGAAACCGGATGCCCGCCACAAATTAAGGGCAAAATAGTGCATTTTATCAGCCGTAAAGCCATGGATATTGATGGTATGGGCGAAGAAACCATTGAATTGTTTTATTCTAAAGGCTTAATTGCCAATAGTGCCGATCTTTACAAACTTCAAGCACCACAAATAGCATCGCTCGATCGTTTGGGCGAAAAATCGGCTACACGGATTATTGCCGGGCTCGAAGCATCGAAAAACATACCTTTCGAGCGGGTGTTGTTTGCTTTGGGTATTCGTTATGTAGGCGAAACTGTAGCAAAAATATTGGCCAAGGCATTTAAAAATATCGACTCGTTAATGCTTGCTTCCATTGAGCAGCTTACTGCTGTAAACGAAATTGGCGAAAGAATAGCAGAGAGCCTGATCAATTATTTTAATGTGGAACAAAACCGTGCATTAATAATCGATTTGCGTGAAGTCGGATTGCGGTTCGAGTTGAGCGAAGAGGAACTGAGTGGCACAAGCAATAAGCTTGAAGGCTTATCGATAATTATATCGGGAACCTTTGAGAAACATTCGCGCGAGGAGTTAAAGAAGCTTATAGAACAACACGGGGGAAAAAACGTAGGTTCCATATCAAAAAATACCAGCTACCTTTTGGCCGGAGAAAATATAGGGCCGTCGAAACTCGAGAAAGTAAAAAAACTTGGCATACCTATCATTTCTGAAGATGAGTTCCTTTTGATGATAGAATA
>DAOSWJ010000160.1:0-7611 GCA_035380005.1 Prolixibacteraceae bacterium
CTATTTTTACCAATGGTGTTGCTTTTTTTATGCCCAAAGTTGAATCGAAGTAGGCTGGGACTTTTTCATTTTGGCATAGCGAAATGATTTTTGGGATGTTCTGTTTCATGTGCATCAGGGTTTGGTTGTTATAATTTTTGCAATACTAAATAATAAAATGACAGGATGCAAATATTCTTAAAAATACTTTTTGTTTTATTGGTGACAGGTAAAATTTACGGTTATTAAACTATGGCCTATTGTATTTATTGTTTAAATAGCTTATTTTTAAACACATTAAAAAAAGCGGTATAAACCTTGAAACTTCTAAATGAAGCATTTCATTTTTTTCCTTTTGGCTTTGTTGTTGGGTGTTGTTGCTTTTTCGCAATCCGAAATGGCTTTCGATACCAGCCGCGTTATTCAAGTAAAAGGCGATTGCTACTATCCTCCTTACGAATTTATTAACGAAAAAGGCGAACCCGATGGATTCAATGTTGAGCTTTTTAAATTATTGGCCAAAGAGCTGGGCATTAAATATGAACTGGAGCTTGAACCTTGGGCTAAAGTCCGAAACGAAATCGAGACAGGCCAAATTGATGTTTTATTGGGCTTGATGGTTTCGAACCAACGTGCCGAAAAAATACTATTTGGCATCCCCCACAGCGTAATGACCCATGGTATTTTTACGCGCAAAAACCATGTTTTTACTACGCTTGAATCGCTTAAGGGCAAAAAAATTATTGTACAAGATAAAGACCGCATGCACGATTATTTGATCGAAAGCGGCCTGACCGATAAAATAATTGCTGTGGGCAGCCAGCTCGAGGCTTTGCAATTATTGGCATCGGGAAAGCACGATGCTGCTTTGGTGGGCAATTTCCAAGGTGCCCTATTAATAAAGCAACACAAATTAAAAAACATAAAGATTCAAAGCTCCGATATTGAACCTTATAAATATGCAATGGCCGTTAGTACTGGCAACGATGAGTTGTTATGGCTGCTCAACATGGGGCTTTATCAGTTAAAAGCAAGTGGACAATACAACCGTTTGTACGAAAAATGGTTCAGCGTTTACGAAAAACATAACTTTTTTACGAAATACCGGCTGCTAATTTATGCTATTGGTTTGGCGCTTGTGCTTTTATTCGCATTTGTAATAGCTTTGCGGATACGGGTAAACAAGGCAGTTAAAAAAATTAAGCATGTTCACAAAAACAACATCAAGTTAATAGCCGATCTGAAACAAGAAATTGAAGCCCACAAAGCAACCGAAACCGAATTGTTACTTGCAAAGGAAAAAGCTGAAGAAAGCGATCGGCTTAAATCGGCATTTTTGGCCAACATGAGCCACGAAATTCGTACACCCATGAACTCGATAATGGGCTTTGCCAGCTTGTTGCCCGAAGAAGAATCTCAAGAACTAATGAGCAGGTACGCACAAATTATTGTACAAAACTCGGAGCAACTGGTACACATTATCGACGATATTGTGCTGTATTCGCGCCTGCAAACAAAATTGCTTACCTACAATCCCTCAAAATTCGATGTAAACAGTTTATTGTCCGACATTCAACTGTCGTTTAGTTTGCCCGAGTACATGCAAAAAGCAGGGTTATTCATCAGCAAACAGTCGGAACAAGCATATTACATCACTTCCGATTATGAAAAGCTTCGGCAAATTTTTGCCAATCTGGTATCAAATGCATATAAATATACCAACATGGGGAGCATTACTATTGGGTATACTTCAGATGAAAAGCAAATAACACTTTTTGTAAACGATACCGGTATGGGTATTCCTCAAAACGAAACCGATAAAATATTTGACAGGTTTTATCGGGCTACCAACGTTAACAAAGGTGCAATTGGAGGTACCGGCCTTGGCTTAAGTATCGTTAAAGAACTGGTTGAACTTATTAAGGGCAAAGTTTGGGTCGAAACTGCCTTGAACAAAGGCACTACATTTTATATATCGCTTAATCATTAAACTTCGGGGCATATCAATACATTAGCTTTTATCTGATTTTTATTTTACCCAAAAAAATTGGACATTTGCATCTTTATTTTAATATGATATCGATATGACCATAGAAGAAATTCAACAAGAAATTATTGCCGAGTTTTCGATGTTCGACGACTGGATGGATAAATATTCGCATTTAATTGAAATGGGTAACCAGCTGAAACCCATGAATGCCGATAGCAAAGTTGACCAAAACGTAATTAAAGGGTGCCAGTCGCAAGTGTGGATCAACGCCGAACAACGCGATGGTAAATTGTATTTCGAAGGCGAAAGCGATGCGCTGATAGTTAAAGGTATGGTTGCCCTAATGTTGCGTGTTGTTAATGGCCAGCCTGCAAGCGATATCATGAATACCGATTTTCATTTTATCGATAAAATAGGGCTTAAAGAACATCTTTCGCCAACCCGATCGAACGGTTTGCTGGCAATGATCAAACAAATAAAGCTTTATGCTGTTGCTTACAATAAAATAAATCAATAACTATGGCAAACGACGCACGCGTTGAAAGAATTAAAGCGGAACTGCACGATGTGTATGACCCCGAAATTCCGGTTAATATATACGACCTCGGCCTTATTTACAGTATCGATGTTGATGAAAACAATTTGGCTACTGTTGTGATGACCCTTACCGCACCCGGTTGCCCTGTGGCCGATATGATTGTGCAACAGGTGTACGACAAAGCTATGGGCGTTGATGGTGTTGACGATTGTTTTGTCGATCTCACTTTCGACCCGCCTTGGGACAAATCGATGATGAGCGAAGAGGCAAAATTAGAACTCGGATTCTTTTAATTTAAACATAATGGCTACTTTTTCGTTTAGTTAGTAACCTGATTTCGATTTAAAATTTTGAATTCAGATTGTAATAAAAAACTGATATTCAAGGCAAATTTTGCAGGGCTAGCGAGCTAGCTCGAAAAATTTAACGTAGAAGATCGGTTTTTTATGCAAAGCTTTGGGTGTTAGCACTTTTAAACAGCAATTTTCTGCCCAAATTTCAATTAAAATGGCTCGCTATTACAATTGAAATTTAGTTGAACCTTACTATTTATTAGCGTTCTGAACCAAAATTTTTACGTCGAATTCAGGTTGACACTTAAAATTAAATCGAAAAAAGCAATTAAATATGAATTTTGACCTTATCGTAATTGGCAGTGGCCCCGGTGGATACGTTGCTGCCATTAGGGCATCGCAACTGGGTATGAAAGTGGGCGTTGTCGAAAAAGAAAACATAGGTGGCGTTTGCCTCAATTGGGGCTGTATTCCTACAAAATCGTTGTTAAAAAGTGCTCAAGCTTACGAGTATGCCCTGCATGCCGAAAACTATGGCGTTAGCATTTCGGGCGAAGTAAAGCCCAACTTTGCAAAAATGGTACAACGCAGCCGCGATGTGGCCGAGGGCATGAGCAAAGGCGTTCAGTTTTTGTTCAAAAAGAATAAAATTGAAATTGTTAACGGTTTTGGAAAACTGAAATCTGCCGGCGAGGTTGAAGTGACCGATGCCGATGGGAAGGTAAAAACCATTAGCGCAAAACATATTATTTTGGCTACCGGTGCGCGTTCAAAAGAACTGCCCAACCTGAAACAGGACGGAAAAAAAATCATAGGCTACCGCCAGGCAATGACCCTCGAAAAACAACCCAAATCGATGGTGGTAGTTGGTTCGGGAGCCATTGGCAGCGAGTTTGCCAACTTTTACAATACCATTGGTACCGACGTTACACTGGTTGAATTCTTACCCAACGTGGTTCCCAACGAAGACGAAGAGGTTTCGCAAACACTTGCCCGCTCTTTCAAAAAAGCAAAAATGAAGGTCATGCTCAAATCGTCGGTCGAAAAGGTCGATACTTCGGGCGAGCTTTGTAAGGTTACCATTAAAACACCAAAAGGCGAAGAAGTAGTTGAAGCCGAGGTAGTTTTATCGGCCGTTGGTGTTGCACCAAACATCGAAGGTATTGGACTTGAAGAGGTAGGCGTTGCAATTGAAAAGGGCAAGATTAAAGTCGATGAGTATTACAACACCAGTGTTAAAGGTGTATATGCCATTGGCGATATTGTTGGTGGCCCTGCTTTGGCGCACGTTGCCTCAGCCGAAGGCATTACCTGTGTCGAAAAAATTGCAGGTCTCATCCCCAATCCGGTCGATTACGGAAACATTCCGGGTTGCACTTATACCAACCCCGAGGTTTCGTCGGTAGGCTTAACCGAGGCAAAGGCAAAAGAAGCCGGCTATGAAATTAAAGTAGGAAAGTTCCCATATACTGCATCGGGTAAAGCCAGTGCTGCCGGACAAAAGGACGGTTTTGTAAAACTGATCTTCGATGCCAAATACGGTGAATTGTTGGGCGCTCACATGATTGGCGGTAACGTAACCGAAATGATTTCGGAACTGGTGGTAGCCCGTAAACTCGAAATTACCGGCCACGAGTTGTTGAAAACCATACATCCGCACCCAACAATGAGCGAGGCCGTTATGGAAGCTGCCGCAGCAGCCTACGGCGAAGTAATTCACCTGTAAGATTTAGCTACTATTTTTAGAACAAGATAAGAGGTTGTCAATGAAAGGCAGCCTCTTTTGCTATGCAAACATTACCGATATAAATACTTTAACGAATCCATTAAATTACAAATTTCGGCAAATGGTTTTTCGTTGTGGTTTTCGTAAACAAACTGATGTAAATCGTTGATTTCTTCGAGTATAAACAAAGCTTTTTTCCATTTGTTATCGTTAAAAATCATCAAAAACATTTTGTGTTCTTCGAGCATATTCTTTTGAGCTAATGCCAAAACATTAATTCCTTTTGGGGTTAATTCAAGCAATTTTGCCCTTTTGTCGTTTTGATCAACGACCTCAATCAACAGTTCATTTTTTAATAAGCGCCTAATGGTATCCATTCCGGTGGTGTATTCGGTATGAAAAGCGTTTATCAAATCAGTTTTTTTTACTTTCCCGGCCATGCCAATGGTTTGTAAAAATAGAAATTCGATACGTGAGTTGATCTCCAAATCTTTCAGCGCTTTGCGTGAATAAAACTCATGATAACGGGCAATACTCGAAATGGCTTCCAAAAACCTGGCTTTAATTTCCATTGTTTTTAATACCTGAATATTATCTTTCAGCTCACCGGATCGTTTTTCTAAAACCAATTTTTTATTCAGTTCAGGTTCTTCCTCCAATTGATTGGTCATCCAATTCGAAAACGATAATAAATCGGGGTTTTTCTCCTCTTTTTCGTAACGCTCGTAATAATCAATCAATTGCTTAATTGAGTCGTATCTTCCCATTTTGATCAATTTTTTGCAAATGTATAAAATATTGCTTAGCTTTGCATCGGATGCGATATTTATATGTCGTATCCGTTTTATTTAACACTCATTAGTATGAACAATATTATAAAAATTACCGAAAAGGACTACATACACTTATGTAATCTTATCAAAAATGAAAAAGCGGCCAATAAAGTTGAAGCCGAGAGTATATCGTACTTAGGAGCCGAAATTAAACGTGCTAAAAAAGTAATCAGCAATAAGAAGGCTTACAATTTTGTCACCATGAATTCACGTGTAGAATTTACTGATATTTCAACAAATAATAGTTTGGAAGTGAAACTGGTAAGCCCTTCGGAAGCCGATTTCAAAAAAAAGTATGTTTCCATTTTCTCATCACTAGGAAGCGCATTACTGGGATATAGTGTTGATAGCGAAATAGTTTACAAAGCACCATCGGGCGAGCGAAAAATAAAAATTAACAACATTACCTATCCCGATGAAAATAATTGAGTTGTACTTATTATCCTAAAAATTAATAATTATGGCTAAAAAGAGTTTGACATTGAAAGAACCAAAGATGTCGTTAAAAGAAAAACAAAAAGAAAAAAAGTTGAAAAAGCAAGAAGAGAAAATTAAAAAAAGAAAAGCCAGGGCTTAATATTTGGTTTTGGTTCGTGAAGATGATTGGCCGGTTGTGAGTTTCACAATCGGCCAATTTTGTTGTTAATAATTCATTATCAATGCCGGTTAAATTTGAATGCCCAAGAATTATGCTTACTTTTGCCGCCCATTTAGTTGAAATAAAATAGTTATCAAATGATTACCGTTTCGAATTTAAGTATCCAATTTGGAAAGCAAGTGCTTTTTCAAGATGTTAACATGAAATTTACCGCAGGCAACTGTTACGGCATTATTGGTGCCAACGGTGCCGGTAAATCAACCTTTTTGAAAATGCTTTATGGCGATGTTGACCCCTCGTCGGGTTCGGTGAGTTTTGGCTCGGGCGAACGCCTTTCGGTACTGAAGCAGGACCACTTTGCTTTCGATCAGTTTTCGGTGCTCGATACGGTAATGATGGGCCATACCGAGTTGTGGGATAACATGAAGAAAAAGGAAGAGCTGTATGCCAAAGCCGATTTCACCGAAAAAGACGGCATACTGGCATCTGAACTCGAAGAACGTTTTGCCGAAATGGATGGCTGGAATGCCGAAAACAACGCAGCTAGTTTATTGAGTGGCCTTGGCGTGAAAGAAGAATTTCATTACCGCACAATGGCCGATATGGACGGAAAAATTAAAGTGAAAGTTTTGCTGGCCCAGGCTTTGTTTGGCAAGCCCGATAACTTATTGCTCGATGAGCCTACCAACGACCTCGACCTCGAAACCATTACCTGGCTCGAAAATTATTTGGCCAATTTCGATAACACAGTGTTGGTTGTATCGCACGACCGCCACTTTTTAGATGCCATTTGTACCCACATTGTCGATATCGATTTTGGAAAGGCTCGCCTTTATGGTGGTAACTATTCTTTTTGGTACGAGTCGAGCCAGTTGGCATTGCGCCAGCAGCAAGCACAAAACCGTAAGGCCGAGGAAAAGAAAAAAGAATTGCAAGAATTTATTTCACGTTTTAGTGCCAACGTGGCCAAATCGAAGCAGGCCACCAGCCGCCGTAAAATGCTCGATAAACTCAATATTGAAGACATTCAGCCTTCGACCCGAAAATATCCGGGCATAATTTTTACCCCCGACCGTGCCCCGGGTAACAATGTGCTCGAAATTAGAGATTTAAGTGCCAGTATCGAAGGCGAAAAGCTTTTTGGTGATATTACTTTTAATGTTGAAAAGGACGATAAAATTGTTTTCGTTTCGCGCGATACACGTGCAATGACCGCCTTTTTTGATATTATTATGGGCATTTCAAAGCCCGATAGTGGCGAATTTGTTTGGGGGCAAACCATTACCACTGCTTATTTACCTTTGGAAAACAGCGATTTTTTTGAAAAAGATCAGAGCCTGATTGATTGGTTGGGTCAATTCTCGACCGATACCAGCGAAATGTTTTTGCGCAGCTACTTGGGTAAAATGCTTTTCTCGGGCGAAGAGGTTTACAAAAAGGCCACCGTACTTTCGGGTGGCGAAAAAGTGCGTTGTATGATAGCACGTATGATGTTGCGCAATGCTAACGTTATGGTGCTCGATACGCCAACCAACCACCTCGACTTGGAATCGATACAAGCTTTCAACAACCGTTTGATTCAATTTCCCGGAAACATATTAATGGCTTCGCACGACCACCAGTTTATCAACACTGTGTGTAACCGTGTAATCGA